>DJVN01000155.1 GCA_002441205.1 Syntrophaceae bacterium UBA6255
CCAGAAGCAGGAAGGATAAAGCGAGAATTTTGATGGTCGGGTGGGCGTCCACAAATTTGCTGATGGGTTTGGCGGCAACCAGCATGACGCCCACGGCGCAAACAATGGCGATGGCCATGATGGAAATTTCCCGGGCCAGACCAATCGCCGTGATCACGGAATCCAGAGAAAAGATGATATCCAGCAGGGCAATCTGAATCAGGACGGCCACGACACTGGATGAAATCAGTTTGGGAACCTCCCCCTGAGCGCCCTCCAGGCTGCTGTGAATTTCATGAGTGGATTTGGCCAGCAGAAAAAGTCCCCCGCCTATGAGAATTATATCGCGTCCGGAAATTTCCTGACCGAATATGGTAAACCAGGGCGCGGTCAGTTTGATGACCCAGAAGATGGAAAACAAAAGAGCCAGCCGCGTCAGCATTGCCAGCATCAATCCAAGGTTTCTGGCAAAGTTTTGTTTGTTTTTGGGCAGACGGCTGACCAGTATCGATATAAAAATGATATTGTCGATGCCCAGAACGATTTCCAAAGCAGTTAAAGTTCCCAGGGCAATCCATGCCTCGGGATTGGTTAACCATGCAAACATATTTTTCTCCGTTTATTTTAATGATGTTTAATATTCGATGCCAGCGCGGTCTTTGATGCCGGCATTGTAATGATGTTTGATTTCCTGAATTTCGCTGACGGTATCGGCGAGCTTAATGATTTCTTTCGGCGCGTAACGTCCGGTTAAAATGAGATTAAGCGCAGTTGGTTTGTTTTTAATCAGATCCACAACTTCTTTTAACTTAATAAGCTTAAAATCCAAGGCAACATTGATTTCGTCGAGGATAACCATATCGTACTTGCCGCTTACGATTGATTTTTTGGCGATATCCAGTCCTTTTTGCGCCAGCGCGATATCAATGGCCGCGGGATTGCCACGCATGACAAAGCTATCCAGGCCGGATTTGCGGACGGTTATGTTGGGAAGATATTTTTCCGCGGCGATAAACTCACCATATTCTCTTCCTTTCATAAATTGCAGGATAAAAACCTTATAACCCTGTCCGACAGCGCGCAGAGCCTGACCGAAAGCGGAGGTTGTTTTTCCCTTGCCGTTTCCCGTAATCACGATGATCAGCCCTCTGTCTGTTTTGGCTAAGCATTTTTTCGCTGATGCAACAGTCTTTTTTTTAACCGTCTTTTTCGAGACAGATGATTTTTTGTTTTTTGCAACCTTCATTTTTAACTCTCCTTTCTTAAAAATCTTTGCGTGATTTCTTCCGCTACCGTATAAGGATCCGATTTTCTGTTTTTTATTTTTTCAGATAATTTTTTCATCTCGCCGCTGGTTATCAGGGAATGCATAAGCGGTTCCATCAGACAGGCGCTAAGCGCGTCTTTGATTTCTACCATCGCTTTACGATGCATCCTCTCGGTGAGTTTGCCGCTTTGCCTTAAATGGGCATGGTGTTCTTTAATTTTTTGCGTAAGCTCGGCGGTGTTTTCGGAAAAAGTTTCCGATTTGAAGGCATCGCCAACCATGACTATCGGCGGTTTCCAATCATCGGCCGTTTGGGAAGATAAATTGAGCATGGAAGCAAGCTCCGTTTGTAATTGTCCGGTTCCGGGGCGGTTGGCCTTGTTGATGACAAAGACATCCGCTATTTCCATCAACCCGGCCTTCATGGTTTGAATCTCATCGCCCATCCCGGGAACCAGAACGACCACCACGCTGTGGGCGTGATTGATAATATCAATTTCCTGCTGACCGATGCCGACCGTCTCGACGATAATGATATCCTTGCCCATGGCTTCAATCACATGGATGGCGTTGCCGACAGCCTGCGAGAGCCCTCCCAGAGCGCCGCGGGTGGCGAGTGATCGCACAAAAACTCCGGGGTCTTCCGCATGGCGCTGCATGCGGATCCGGTCGCCCAGGATGGCGCCGCCGGTGAAGGGGCTGGTCGGATCGACGGCCAGCACGCCGACCGTTTTATTCAGCTTCCTGAATTCGGTGATGAGCGCGTCGGTAAGCGTGCTTTTCCCCGCGCCGGGAGCGCCGGTGATTCCGATAATGAAAGATTTGCCGGTGTGGGCGTAAAGTTTTTTGATTTTTGCCTTGGCATCGGGAAGCTTGTCTTCGATGTCTCTGATCAGGCGCGAGGCCGTACGAACATCGCCTGCGCAGATTTTTTTAATAGTGGCATCCATATAGCTTCAAGAGAATCGCTAGTGCGTTTTGATATTTTTTCTAATCCATTCCACAATGGAATCGAGTGATGTTCCGGGAGTGAAAATCGCTTTGATGCCCGATTCGTAAAGCATGGGAAAGTCCTGTTCCGGAATGATGCCGCCGCCGATGACGGCAATATCCTCGGCGTCTTTTTCACGCAGAAGCTCCACAATCCGGGGAAAAAGAGCGCGATGCGCGCCGGAAAGACAGCTCAATCCGACCAGGTCGACATCTTCCTGAATCGCGGATGCGGCGATTTGTTCCGGGGTTTGATGGCAGCCGGTATAGACCACTTCAAAACCGGCATCGCGGAAACAGCGGGCAAGAATTCTGGCGCCGCGGTCGTGTCCGTCGAGTCCCGGTTTGGCAACCATCACGCGAATTTTTCTTTCCGGCATATACTTGTCTCCTTGAAGAGGTTAATATTTAAACTATGATCCTTTATCCCACGTCGCTACGCTCCTGGGATAATTCCACTTACGCCTCAAACTTCGCTACGCTTGTTTTTGGCGAGTGTCATTAATAAAGTCCCGGGTCTCTATATTCCCCATACACGTCCCGGTAGACATCGCATATTTCCTGTAACGTCGCCAGACTTTTCACTGCGTCGATGCAGTAAGGCATCACGTTGTCGCCTTTTTTACAGGCGTTTTTTATATCATCGAGAGATTGCTTGACAGCTTTATTATCACGTTTGCGACGCACATCGTTGAGCCTTTTAATCTGTTCCTCGCCGACTTTTTCATCGATTTCCACAAGCGGAATGGGATACTGCTGGTTGCTTAAATATTTATTGACTCCCACCATTATTTTTTCGCCTTTTTCCAGTTGCCCCTGGAATTTATAAGCTGATTCGGCAATCTCCATTTGCGGGAACCCTTTTTCTATGGCAGCAATCATTCCGCCCATCGCATCAATTTTGTTAATGTAGTCCCAGGTTTCTTCTTCAATTTGGTTCGTCAGCTTTTCAATAAAATAGGAACCGGCCAGAGGATCGATCGTGCTGGCAACGCCGGTTTCTTCGGCCAGAATCTGCTGTGTGCGCAGGGCGATTTCCGCTGCATGTTCCGAAGGCAGACAGAACACTTCATCCAGCGAGTTGGTATGCAGAGACTGAGTTCCGCCCAGAACCGCTGCCAATCCTTCCACGGTGGTGCGGACAACGTTATTGTAAGGCTGTTGCGCCGCCAATGAACATCCCGCTGTTTGCGTGTGAAAGCGCATCCACATGGAACGGGGATTTTTGGCTTTAAAACGGTCCCGCATGATTTTTGCCCAGATACGGCGTGCCGCCCGTAGTTTGCATATTTCTTCGAAGAAATCGATGTGCGAATTGAAAAAGAAAGATAACCGCGGAGCAAAGTCATCAACATTAATTTTTTTGCGGCGTACTACATCTTCCACATATTCAATGCCGTCGCGGAGGGTAAAAGCCAGTTCCTGGACGGCCGTAGATCCTGCTTCACGAATATGGTAGCCGCTGATACTGATGGTATTCCAGCGGGGAACATATTTTGTGCCGAATTCCACGGTATCGCTGATGAGTTTTACAGACGGCTCCGGCGGGCACATGAACGTCTTTTGCGCGATAAATTCCTTGAGCATGTCGTTTTGAATGGTGCCGCCGATTTTAGAAAGCGGGATCCCTTTGATATCCGCAGCAGCGCAGTACATGGCCCATAAAACGGTTGCCGGAGGATTGATGGTCATGGACGTAGTGACTTTATCCATGGGGATGCCTTCCATGAGGGTCAGGAAATCTTCCAGGGTGTCAATGGCGACGCCGCATTTGCCCACCTCACCCAGCGCTTTGGGCGAGTCGCTGTCATAGCCCATCAGCGTCGGAAAATCGAAGGCCGTGCTCAATCCGGTTTGCCCTTCACGCAGCAGCATGTGCCAGCGCCGATTAGTATCCTGAGCGCTGCCCATGCCGGAAAACATGCGGAAAGTCCAGTAACGTCCCCGGTATCCGGTGACCTGATTACCCCTTAAATAAGGAAATTCACCGGGAACGCTAATGTCTTCACTGAAATTCATATCTTTAATATCTTCCGGATTATAAAGCCTTTTAATTTCCGTATCGGACACGGTGGAAAAACGTTCTTTTTGTTCAGGATTATTTTTTAACGCCTTTTGAACTTCATCTTTCCATTTTTGAGTGAGTTTCAAAGACGCTTCTTGCATTTCTTTTGAGAAATACACGATTGATTACCCCCGTATTGTTCAGAATAATTAAGAATATCAATAAAAAGCTAGAACGCACTAACTCAAATCTTTTATTTTTGTCAAGATATATTAAAAATCAGCAGATATGATGAAAACTTGATTTGCTTTCGATGAGATTTAGCAAAGCGTATTATCAAATAAATATGAATATGATATATTAATTAAAAAACGCACTTCCGTAGCTCTGCCAAGGAGTGCGTTTTTTTCCTGTATCTATATAAATTATATAAGTTTAACGTTTTCCGCTTCCAGACCCTTTTTGCCCTGCTGTATATCAAAAGATACACGCTGTCCTTCGGTCAATGTTTTGAACCCGTTGGTCTGGATAGCACTGAAGTGAACAAAAACATCTCCGCCGTCATCTTGTTTAATAAAACCAAAGCCCTTGTTTGCGTTGAACCACTTTACCACTCCTTCTGGCATCGCTATACACTCCTTTCATAAATTTTCCAAAGTCGAATTAACACTATGACAGAATTTAAAACCGGAAATACTTTAAAGAATATATAGGTTGCCCTGACAGGATTCGGATCTACAAGACTCTAAAGAATGAAACGGATTAACTATGTACTTCAAAATGTTTAAATTCAACTTTTCCCTTCACAGCTTTTAACTTGTGAGTTTGGCAATTCCTAAACAAAATTACCAATAAAGTCAAGCTATATTTGAAAATATTTATTGCGTTTAATTTTTTTATAAGTATGCTATCTATAACAGAATAATGCATAGTTATGAAAGAATTAGCATTTTGTGATTTTTAATTAAGCGCGTTATGCGGGGGGATATACTCATGAAAAAAAATATTATAATCTTAATCGTATTTTTTATATTACTTGTGGCAGTTGCAACTTATGCCGCTGACGTTAATCCGCCGCAGGTGGGAGGAGTGTTTCCTGAAATTGAATTATTAAAACCCGCCGATCCTGTCTATCTCAAATATCTTGGAATATCCGGAAGCGGATCGTTTAAAATTCAACAGATCAAAGCGGATGTGGTGATTGTAGAAATATTCAGCATGTATTGTCCTCACTGCCAGGCGGAAGCTCCCGCCATCAACGATCTTTATCAGCTCATTGAAGAAAATGCGGCTCTTAAGGGAAAGATTAAAATGATCGGCATCGGTACGGGCAACTCCATCTATGAAACCGATATTTTCAAAAAGAAATACAACGTGAAGTTTCCTCTTGTTCCTGACGGAGATTTCAAGATCCATAAAATTATGGGAGAAGTCAGAACGCCCTATTTTATCGTTGTAAAATTAAAAGGGAAGAGGGCGGACGTCATTTATTCCAAAGCGGGGGCTCTGGGAGACAACAAGTCGTTTCTGGAAGAAATCGTTAAATCAGCGGGATTGAAATAGGAGCCGGCCATGAAAAAAAAGATCATTTTGGCATTGTTTTTAGTTTGTTTTCTTGCATCCGGGGCTTTTGCCTTGTCCGATGTTTTTAAAAATAATGTTTATGAAACAGGCGAACTGAAGCCTCAAGACAGTGTATTGAAAGTCAAAGCAGGCGAGCCGGCGCCTGATTTCACGCTGAAAGCCGTCAGCGGCAAAACGATTTCTCTGAAAGACTATCGCGGGAAAAAGAATGTTGTTATTTCCTTTGTGCCGGCGGCCTGGACGCCGGTGTGTTCCGATCAATGGCCCGGCTACAACATCGTGAAAGACATCTTTGACGTCAATGACGCCGTTTTACTGGGCATTTCCGTAGACAACATTCCTACGCTGTATTCTTGGACAAACCAGATGGGCCATTTGTGGTTTGATGTCCTGTCTGATTTCTGGCCGCACGGTGCCGTGGCGGATCAATTCGGCGTACTGCGCTCCGACGGCATTTCGGAGAGAGCCATTGTGATCATCGATAAAAAAGGTATCATCCGTTACATCGATGTCCATAATATCAATCAGCGTCCTCCGTTGGAAAGCATTATCAGGGAACTGGAAAAATTAAATTAAGCCAACCCCTCGTTAATATTTGAATATTACTTTTTTCTTGACACAATAAAAATATTAATCTATTGACCTTTCAAAATATTATGAACGGCGGTCAATATTTAAAAATCTGCTGTGATATGTCGTGGAAGATGAAAAGGTGATTGAATCAGGCGTGGAAGAAAAAAGAAGAAAAAAGAAAGAAAGAGAAAAAGAGAACAGACGAAACACCATTTTAAAAGCGGCGAGGAAACTTTTTTTTGATCGGGGTTTTAAATCCGTAACGGTCGATAATATTGCCGCAAAAGCTGAAGTGAGCAAGGGGTCCATCTACCTTTGCTTTGAAAGCAAGGAAGAAATATACACGCAAATCTTAATTGCCGATAATATCGCCCTTCACGACAGAATAAAAAATTTTGCATCCATAGAAGCTTCGGCATCCCAGCTTCTTTTGGAGTTTGCCCGTATTTACGTTGTCTTTTTTCTGAGTGACAAGGAACTTTTTAGAATACTGATGACTTTCATGATGCAAACGGGCCAGATGCATCTGACACAGGAACAAAGTTCCGAGTTGATTAGAACAACCAACGAAAATATTCAAATTATTTCTGAAATTATTCAGAAGGGAATTGATTCCGGTGAATTTTCTCCAGTCAACAATGTTTGGCAGATACAAAACGCGATTTGGGGAATGTTAAACGGCGTTATTTCGCTTTTTTTGTTTACCGGCAATCCGATAAAAAGAATGGAAAGAATTCATTCAACCGTTCAGGAAAGTATAAGCGTTTTTATCAAAGGATTGAAAGCATAATTTTCTTTGGGGTTTATTTTAAAGAAAAGTTTTCCGCGCTTGATAAATATTATTCTTGTAACATCGAACTTCAAAACAGTATTTGACAATAATGTTTATTTCTCTACCTTAAATAATTTTTTGAAATCCTGGTCGGCATCGTGCAATATTTTTTCCACATCTTGTTCCAGTTTTTCAAATCGTTCGATAATGGTTTTCGCTTGAGCTGTTACTTGTAGAGATTTTTCTTTATCGCTAGTTTCAACAAGTTTCTTGTCCATTCTTTCTTCCGAGGCTTTCAATCTTCCCCATGCCGCGCGGTAGGACATTCCCAGCTCTTTTGCCGCGGCATTGAGGCTGTGCTGTTCTTCAATAGACTTGAGTATTTTATCTCGGCCCTTGCCGAAAATCACTTTTCCGTTTTCTTCAATCCAGATTTTATATTTAATTTCCATCAGGCGTCTCCTAAACAGCCGAAGTTTTGCTATTTATAGGTGGGTTAATGACAATATGTCAATAAAATTCTTAAGATTTTACGATTTTGGGAAATTAACCATTAGATTTTTTGTGATGAAACAATCTCTTATTCGATATGTTTTATATAACATATTGACTTTTGTATGACTTTCGGTCAATCTATGCCACGTTTGACATATACCAAAACTGACATAGTTAGTGGGGAGGATTTTATGCGAATTTCAAGAAGAAGTTTTTTAACTCTTTCCGGTGCCGTCGGAGGCGGGATTACCCTGTCCAGCTTGGGGCTTAATCTGAAGCCGACACGGGCATATGCGGACGAGTTAGGCAAGATGAACAGAGTGAAGGTTGCCAAACAGACGACAACGATTTGCTGCTACTGTTCCGTGGGTTGCGGTCTGGTTTGCAGCACGGACAAGGCGACCGGAAAAATCATTAATATTGAAGGCGATGCCGATCATCCCATCAATGAAGGATCGCTTTGCGCCAAGGGCGCGGGTTTGTTTGACCTAACCGAAGCCAACAAGCACCGGCTCACCAAGGTTCTATATCGCAAGCCGTACGGAACGGAATGGGAAGAAAAAGATTGGGATTGGGCATTGTCCCGTATGGCCCGCCTGATCAAGGACGCCCGTGATAAAAATTTCACCAAGACGAATGCCAAAGGCGAACTGGTGAACCGTTGTGAAGCAATCGGCCATTATGGCAGCTCCAACGTGGATAACGAGGAATGCTGGTTGATCACTGTCATGGCACGTGCCCTGGGGATTGTCTACGTCGACCATCAGGCCAGGGTCTGACACAGTCCTTCTGTCGCGGCTCTGGGAGAGTCGTTCGGACGCGGNNGTCATTTTGATTATGGGCAGCAATGCCGCTGAGCATCACCCCATCGCTTTCAAGTGGATTATGAGAGCAAAAGAAAAAGGCGCAACCATCATTCATGTCGATCCCCGATACACCCGCACATCCGCCCGTTGTGATTTCCATGTGCCGCTTCGTTCCGGCACAGATATCGCTTTCCTAGGCGGTATGATTCATTACATTCTTCATAATGATAAATACTTCAAAGATTACGTGCTCCATTACACCAATGCTTCGTTCATTGTAAATAAAGATTTCTCGTTTAACGATGGTCTTTTCTCCGGTTACGATGCTCAGAAAAGAAAATATGAAAAAGACACCTGGACATTTGATAAGGATGAAATCGGCATTCCCAAACGGGATATGACTCTGTCTGATTCCCGCTGTGTTTTTCAGCTGATGAAAAAACATTATTCACGTTATACCCTGGATAAGGTTTCCAGCATCACCGGCGTATCAAAGGAAAACCTCCTCAAGGTTTACAAAGCCTACAGCGCTACCGGCGTTCCGGGCAAGGCAGGAACGGAATGCTACGCTCTGGGCTGGACACACCATACGGTAGGCGTGCAGAACATCCGTACCATGTCGATTATTCAGTTGCTTCTGGGTAATATGGGTATCGCAGGCGGCGGCATCAATGCGCTGCGCGGCGAACCCAACGTTCAGGGTTCTACAGACCACGCGATTCTTTACAACGTTCTTCCCGGCTATCTGAAGACGCCATCCGCGTCATTGGATTCACTGGAACATTATCTGAAAAAATACACGCCGGAATCCAAAGACCCGCAGTCGGCTAACTACTATTCTAATTATCCCAAATTCTTTGTCAGCTTTCTGAAATCCCTCTGGGACGACAAGGCGACAAAAGAAAATGATTTTGCCTACCACTGGCTGCCCAAGATGGACGACGGAAAGCACTATTCCACAATGCACATGTTCGATAAGATGTATGAGGGCAAGATTAAGGGATTCTTCGCCATCGGCGCGGATCCGGCCGTCAGCACGTCAAACAGCAACAAGGTCCGCAAAGCCCTTCAGAATCTGGACTGGCTGATCGGTGAAAATATTTTTGACAACGAAACCTACCAGTTCTGGAGAGGTCCCGGCGTCGATTCCGCAAAGATCAAGACCGAATGCTTCCTGCTTCCCGCTTCCGCGAGCATGGAGAAAGAAGGGTCGCAGAGCAATTCCGGCCGCTGGGTACAGTGGAAATACAAAGCTGCCGAAGCTCCCGGCGACGCCATTCCCGTGGGTGAGATAGAAATCAAGATTATGGGTGCGGTCAAAAAACTCTATGCGAAAGAAGGCGGGGTATTCCCCGAACCGATTCTGAACCTGAAGTGGGATTACTTAAATGAGAAAGGACATTTTGACGTTATTAAAGTTGCCCATCAGATCAACGGCGTCTTCCTGCAAGACACGGTTATCGAAGATAAGGCAAAAGGGACGACGACCTTATACAAAAAAGGCCAGTTGGTTCCGGGTTTCGGCAATCTCCAGGCCGACGGTAAAACGGCATGCGGCAACTGGGTCATATCCGGAAGCTACACGGCAGAAGGTATGAACAAGATGGCATCGCGGGGCAAGGAAGACCCGACAGGTCTGGGCCTTTTCCCCAATTGGTCGTTTGCCTGGCCGGTCAACCGCCGCATCCTTTACAATCGTGCTTCCTGCGATGTCAACGGCAAGCCCTATAATCCCAAACGCAATATTCTCGAATGGAAGGGCGATAAGTGGGTTGGCGATGTGCCCGATGGTCCCTGGCCGCCGCAGGCAGATAAGGCCAAAGGCAAGTACCCCTTCATCATGCAACGGGATGGTCTGGGCGCTTTGTTTGGACCCGGTATGGCGGAAGGTCCTTTCCCCGAGCATTACGAACCGCTGGAAGGACCGCTGACGAAGAATCCGATGTCTTCGCAACTCAACAATCCGGCCATTGAAATCTTCAAAGGCGAAATGGATAAAGTGGCCAGCGCCAGCGAGAAGTTCCCCTATGTTTGCACAACGTATTCCTGCACGGAGCACTGGTGCTCCGGCGCTTTGACTCGCTGGCAGGCATGGCTCCTCGAGATGCAGCCGGAACTCTACGTGGAAATCGGCGACAAACTGGCTGAGGAAAAAGGCATTAAAAATGGCGATCGGGTTAAGGTTTCCTCCATTCGTGGCGAAGCGCCCTGTGTGGCCATGGTGACCAAACGTTTCAAACCTTTTACGGTTGAAGGGAAAACGGTGCATCAGGTCGGTATGCCCTTCAATTACGGCTGGCTTTTCCCCAAGGACAGCACCAGTGACAGCACGAATGTATTAACCCCAACCGTTGGCGACGCGAACACCTTCTGCCCCGAGTACAAGGCGTTCATGGTCAACGTGGAAAAGGCTTAAGGAGGATAAACGATGGGAAACGAACTTGTAAAATTGATTGATACAACCCTGTGCACCGCCTGTCGCGGCTGCCAGGTCGCCTGCAAGCAGTGGAATGAACTGCCCGGCTTTAGAACAAAACAGTTGGGCACTTACCAGAATCCGCCCGATTTGCAGTGGAATACCTGGACGCTAATCCGCTTCCAGGAATATGAAGATAAAGACAAAAACTTTACATGGATTTTCCGCAAAGACGGCTGCATGCACTGCACCGACGCATCCTGCGTAAAGGTCTGCCCTAGCGGCGCTCTTTATTATACAGACATCAAGACAGTCGGTGTTCATCGTGACAAATGCATCGGCTGCAAGGAATGCATCAGCGCCTGTCCGTTTGATATTCCGCGCTATAACAAGGAGACGGAAAAGGTTACCAAATGCGATTTGTGCTATTCCCGCCTTCAGGAAAACCTTCCGCCCGCATGCGTTAAATCCTGTCCGACCGGAGCTCTGACTATCGGCCCGAAGGATGAGATGATCAAAAAAGCCTACGCGAAGGTTGAAAAACTGGGCGGCGATGCCAATGTTTACGGCGACAAATTTGTGGGCGGCACGCATGTTCTTTATGTTTTGCAATTCAAGCCGGAAGTTTATGACGAGCTGCCGCAGGATCCGAAAGTGCCGGTCTCTACCTTTATATGGAAAGACGTACTCAAACCTTTAAGTTTACTGGCTGCCGGCGGTGTTGTTGGCGGTGCACTGCTGCATTACTTCATCCATGGTCCGCACAGACCCCATCCGGAGCATTATGATCAAGATACGAAGCAGGGAGGTGCATAAAATGAAAAATAAAATGATAGTTGTGACATCAGGATATGAAAGATTTGTGCACTGGGCGCTGGCCATTTCCTGTCTGACCCTTTGCTACACCGGACTGGGGATTATGTACAAAGAGTTGAACTTTTTGGGTTTCATTTTCGGCGGTTTGAAGGGTCTGGCAACCGTTCATGACATTATGGCTGTGGTTTTTGCCATATCGTTGGTATTGGCCATAGCGATGTGGTGGAAAGAAGCGGGTATATTCGTCTTTCCGGAAGACTGGGAATGGATCAAGGCGGCTGGCGGATATCTATGGCATCTGGATCACGTTCCCGAGACCGGCAAATACAATCCGGGCCAGAAGGCATTCTTTCTGACCGTCGCGTTATGTGGATTGTTGATGATCTGCACGGGCATTTTCATGTGGTATCCCCAAATCCTGCCCGCAGGTTTGATGGATTGGGTTTATGTTCTTCATGTGCTGGGTTTCGTGGTCATCTTTGCGTTTTTCTTTGTTCACCTGTACCTGGGGACCATCGGTAATCCCGGGTCTGTTTCCGCGATGATCAGCGGGAAGATGGAGTTGCCTGTATTGAGAATGCTTCATCCGAAATGGGTCAAAGAGATGGAGCATGAAGGCAAGCTCATAATCGCCGACGATAAAAAGTAAAGTAGAAAAATTTCCAGTAAGGAAACGATGTG
The DNA here is from genome assembly GCA_002441205.1 of Syntrophaceae bacterium UBA6255. Taxonomy (GTDB): domain Bacteria; phylum Desulfobacterota; class Syntrophia; order Syntrophales; family Smithellaceae; genus Smithella. The sequence continues at coordinate 12,385 of DJVN01000155.1, forward strand.
GTTCATATTTAATTGACCGGGTGGCGCACATCTGATAGAAGGTGTGCGCCACTTTTGTTGTGAGGCTCGCTGATAGTGAGACCCCTTGGCTACCGGGGACGTTAGTTGTAGGGAGTCTCTCTAAAAATGAGCATGGCGAAGTTTGAAGAGTTAGACAAACGATCCAGTAGCTTCCGGCTATCGGAAACAATCCCGCATGCGACACTATGGGGGACTAATGTGTAAAAGGAAAAATCATGACCCAAGAACAAACCTCCGAGATCAAAAATATCATTGACCGCGCTCTGGAACAGAATCCTGAGAATAAAGAAATCATTAAAGCGTTTGCACCGATTATCATCAGGCAGAGACACCTTGCCGAAAAGCCTTCGGAGCAGAAACTGGACTGCTCCGCGATCGATAAACAGAAACTCAAGGCCGGCGTGCCGGTCAGCCGTCAGATGAATTTAATACTGCCGGGCGATCCATTGAAAGAAATCGCTCTGTCGCTGGCCGAGGCGGTGAAGGAAGGAATGCCGCAACTGACGGAAAATATCGATCTGATAGCAGGCCTGATCCGGGACGATAAAATCAAACCGGCGGATTATTTCAAAAGTTCCCCGGATGGGGAAAGCATGGCAACCGATGTCTGGGCGAAAGATTTAAAAGTCTCTCCGTCCAATGCGTCATTTTTAATGAGCCTGGTCAGCCGCGTTGTCCTGGAACAGAGAGCCAAAGAGATAACGGCAGCCATCGGCGCCTTTGAGTGGGAAAAAGGGTACTGCCCGATTTGCGGAGAATTTCCGTCCATTGCGTTAATTGAGGAAGAGGGCGGAAAGCGCTTCCTGCATTGCTCCTCCTGTGGACAGGACTGGCGCTTTACGCGGGTCAGCTGTCCTTACTGTGAAAAGGAAACCCGGCAGGGGATGGAATATTTCTATGTAGAAAATAAAAAGCAGGAATCGGCTTTCGTCTGTGACCAATGTAAAAAATACCTCGTAACCCTTTACCGGGCGGGCAATGTCTTCGCACGCGACATGGATGTTTCCGCAATCAGCCTGATTCACATGGATCTGCTCATGCAGAACAAAGGCTATGAACCCATGACCGCTTGTACCTGGAATGTTTTGAGCTGATCGATTTAACATTGCCCGGAGCAGAAATTGACCCGGCAGCTTACGTCACGTCATGTATTAAATTATTCCTGAGGTCCACAATTTTCAAAATAATCTTTTTATGTTAGATTACAACCTGAATTCTTTAACATATGCATTACAGAAAGGAGGGAATTACGATGACTGTAAAAATTACGTGGCTTGGACATGCGAGCATAAAAGCAGACGACGGATCAAAAATAATATACATCGACCCATGGAAGGTCAACGGTCCCCAGGCTGATATTATTCTGATAACCCATAGTCATTTTGATCATTATTCGCCTGATGACATAAAGGCTCTTTCTTCTCCTGATACAATTGTTGTCGGTTCGGAAGATATTCCCGTGGCAGAAAATAATAAGATGACTCCTGGAAGAACAATTACGGTAAACGATATTGTCATAGAAGCTGTTCCCGCCTATAACGTTGACAAACAGTTTCATCCAAAAGAGAACGGCTGGGTTGGCTATGTTTTCACAATGGGAGGTAAACGAATCTATTGCGCGGGAGACACAGACCGAATACCTGAGATGAAAGGTCTGAAGGTTGATGTCGCATGTCTGCCTGTTGGCGGCACATATACAATGGATTCGGCCTCGGCAATACAAGCCGTTGACGATATAAAACCAAGGCATGTGATTCCCATACACTATGGCGAGGTTGCCGGTACTAAAAAGGATGCGGAAAAACTGCTTTCGATTGAGACATCACAAATACATGTTCTAGACCCCGGACAGAGCATCGAAATTTAATAAATAAAATTGAGCCGTTCATAATCATATAACGAAATATTTTAGAAAGAAGAGGGGATGGTTGTCCCCTTTGTTGCGGTCTCTTTTTTGTACAAATTTAATAACCACAAAAAACTGCGCCCATATATATCCACAATATATATTATCAACAGCCAAGTCAAAAAGACTTGGTTAAACTGGTGCATTTAAGCCAGTGTACCACAAATTATTTCATCTGGACTTTATCTTTAGCATTTCATTAAATTACCGAAATACTTATGTTTTTATCTATTTTGTTTTATGTCATTAATGGTATAAGTCATAATTGACAGAATTGACAAGATAATGGCTTCCCGCTATGAAAACCGCATTAAGAAAAACAAAACTCTTGGTCATTGAGAGTTCAGATAATTGAAGATTGGAGATGAAAATGGAGAAAAAAGTAGCTTTAAAAATAGACGGAAAAGATGTTGAAGCGACTGCCGGTCAGACGGTTCTGGAATGTGCCCGTGACAACGGCATTTTTATTCCGACCCTTTGTCATTATGCGAAAACAACCAATGTCGGCGCCTGCCGCGTTTGCGTTGTGGAGCAGGAAGGCGCCCGGTCACTTGTCGCGTCATGCTGCATGCCGGTTAGTCCAAACATGGTTATTCGCACCAATACCCCTGCGGTACGCGCCGCTCAGAAAATGATCATCGAACTGCTCTGGGCGTCAGGCGATCACAACTGCCTCACCTGTGAACAAAACGGCCAGTGTGAACTACAGAACCTTGTTTATTGGTTGAAGATTGATCAGCCCCGCTTCGAAATCAAATCCCCCGGTTACGCAATTGATGACAGCAATACCATGATTGTACGCGATATGAACAAATGCATCCTCTGCGGACGATGCGTACGTGCCTGCAACGAAATCCAGGTCAACGAAGTCCTGGACTTTGCCAAACGCAGTTCTAAAGCCAAGGTCGGTCCCGCGTTTGATGATGATTATATAAATTCTTCCTGTTACTTCTGCGGTGAGTGCGTTCAGGTTTGCCCCACCGGCGCGATTACGTTCAAACAGGCGAAATTCGCCGGCCGTCCCTGGGAATTGAATAAAGTCAAAACCACCTGCACCTATTGCGGCGTTGGTTGCCAGATGGATCTGTACGTGAAGGATAATAAAATTGTCAAGGTCATGGGCAACCGTGAATACGGCCAGCCCAATGAAGGAAGTCTTTGCGTCAAGGGTCGTTTCGGCATGGATTTTCTTTCCCATCCCGATCGCCTGAAAAACCCGCTCATCCGTTACAAAAAGAATGAAAACTTCAAAGAAGTTACGTGGGATGAAGCCTTTTCCTTTATCGCCGACAAGCTCTCCAAAATCAAAAAAGAACACGGTCCCGACAGCATCGCGGGCCTTGCCTCGGCGCGCTGCACCAATGAAGAAAATTACCTGTTCCAGAAATTCCTGCGGGCAGTCATCGGCACCAACAATGTCGACCACTGTGCCCGTCTCTGACACTCTGTCACGGTGGCCGGTCTGGCCGCCACATTCGGCAGCGGTGCAATGACGAACTCCATAGACGAAATTGAATTCACAGATCTGATTCTGGCAACAGGCACCAACACCACGGAAAATCATCCGGTCATCGGTGCCAAAGTCAAACGGGCAACCAAGCGCGGCGCGAAACTGATCGTGATTGATCCCCGCGAAATCGATCTGGTCAAATACGCCGATATCTGGCTCCGTCAGAATCCCGGGACCGATGTCGCCGTTATCAACGGTTTGATGAATGTCATCATCTCCGAAGGTCTTTATGCCAGGGAATATGTGAAAGACAGAACCGAAGGATTCGACGCACTCAAAAAGATGGTCGAAAAATATACACCGGAAAAAGTCGAAAAGATTTCCGGCGTACCCGCGGAAGATTTGAAAAAAGCCGCCCGGATGTATGCCCAGGCCAACAGCGCCAGCATCCTTTACGCCATGGGCATTACCCAGCACATTACCGGAACGGACAACGTCAAGAGCATGGCCAATTTGTCCATGCTGTGCGGCAATGTCGGTA
>DJVN01000133.1 GCA_002441205.1 Syntrophaceae bacterium UBA6255
TATGATTTGATAGTAATCGGCGGTGGGCCGGGAGGGCTGGCGTCGGCGGAACTTGCCGCGAAAAAGAAGAAAAGAGTCCTGATTATTGAAAAAGAAGGTTGGGGCGGCACGTGTACAAACAAAGGCTGTATTCCTACCAAAGCTCTGCTTTCCTGTAGTAAATATTACGCGGATTTGAAAAAACTCAAGAGAATGGGAATAAATATAGTCGATGCTTCCATTGATTTTCCCGCAATCAAAAAACATCAGCAGCAGATTGTGAAGGTTTCAGCTTTGGGCGCGCAAAAGATGCTCACCGATGCCGGGGTGAAAATAAAACAAGGCTTGTGCGAAATTATTTCTTCCCATGAAGTTCGTTGTACCGATTCATCAGGGAAAAGCGAAATCTTCTCGGCTCAGAATATCATCATTGCCTGGGGTTCTGTTCCGCAAATGCTTCCAGGAATTAATCTCTCCGAAAGGATTTTAACCTCAGACGGAATTTTGAACTTAAATGTACTTCCGTCGAGCATCATCATTGTCGGCGGCAGTGTGATCGGCGTGGAATTCGCCACGTTCTTTGCCGAGATGGGCGCAAAAGTTACCATTGTGGAAATACTGGACAGGATCATTCCTCTTGAGGATCAGGAATGCGCTGATTTACTCAAACAGGAATTATCCCGTCTCGGCGTTGTCATTAATACTTCTACCAAACTGGAAAGTCTGAAAGATACAGGAAGCGGAGTTTTAATGGTGGCTCAAAAAGATAACAAGCCCTTGGAGATAAGCGCCGACTATGCGCTTCTATGCACGGGCAGAAAGCCGCTGCTGAATACGGAGGAGTTGGACAAACTTGGAATTGTATATACAAATGCCGGAATCAAGGTAGATAAAAATATGATGACGAATGTCGCCGGTATTTACGCGGTAGGCGATGTCACCGGCGGGATGATGCTGGCGCATCGGGCGATGCAGCAGGCGAAATTCGCCGCCGGACGAATCTGTTGTAACGATGACTTGATTTACAATGAAAAATTTATTCCTTCGGTTGTTTACAGTCATCCGCAAATCGCTCGCGTGGGTTACACGCAAAAAGAGGCCGAAGAAGAAGATCTGACGATTGAAGTTGTCAAATCTCCTTACAGCGCCAATATTATCGCCCGCGCGGAATTGATGGGGCAGGGGTTTGTCAAAGCGATCTTTCATCAGGATAAAATTATCGGTGCGACGATTGTCGGTGAAGACGCCGCTGAACTCATCGCGCCTCTGACCTTAGCAGTGTCTAATGAGATGAACAAAAAACAATTACATTCATGGGTGCTTCCGCATCCGACGCTGGGTGAAATATTTGCATCCATAATCGGATAAACAGGAGTTTGTTATGAAGTTAATCAATTATAAATCTGTTGCACCGACTCATTTTAATAATGAGGCAGCCAAGGAAGTTGCCGGCCGTGTTGTTGCGGGAAAGGCTGACGGGGCCAATAATTTCTGCATGCGCATCTTTGAAATAGCTCCATCAGGATTTACGCCAAAGCATTCTCATTCCTGGGAACACGAAATTTTTGTTCATGCCGGCACAGGTGAAGTTTACGGCAACGGTAAATGGAATCCCATTGAAAAAGGAAATGTTATTTTCATGCCGCCTGACGAAGAACATCAGATCAGAAATACCGGCAAAGAGCTTCTCCTTTTCGCCTGCCTTATTCCGTCAACTGCGCCCGAATTATGAAGTTTCATTTATAAGCTGAAGATAACTTAACATATTCGGCTGCTTTTTCACCGGCCAGATAGCCTGTGGAGAAGGCAGCCTGCAGATTGTACCCGCCGGTGTCAGCGTCGATATCCATAACCTCACCGCAAAAATATAGCCCATCAATCAATCTGGACGACATCGTACGCTGGTTGATTTCTTTCAGAGAGACGCCTCCTGCGGTAACGATTGCCTTTTCCAGAGACAAAGTTGACTTGATATTAAAGCGCAGAGCTTTGAAGAGTTCGACGATTTTACCTCTTTCAACAGCGTTTATCTGATGAGCCAGTTTATCTTTGTCAATTCCGGTCAAATCAATAAATGGTTCTATCATCTTGGCGGGTAGATATTCTTTTATGATGACGTTGATTTTTCGTTTGCTGAATTTTTCCATATCTTTTTGCAGGCGCTTGTGAAGTTGTTCTCTGGTTAACGCCGGTTTTAAATCAATGAGTATTGATACGGGACCTTTCTCGAGAGCTTCAACCACAGAAAGACTTATCAGCAGGATAATCGGTCCGCCTAATCCAAAATGAGTGAAAAGCATTTCTCCAAACCGGCTTTCGATTACAGGAAAACGGGGTTGTTTTTTTTCTCCGCGGCCATAGACGCAATCAGGAGTCAGATCCGAATCAACTGAAGCCGCTTCTCCCTGAAACGCCGTGGCGCGGACATTACGCAGGCTCACTCCCTGCATTGATTTCGCCAGTTTTTGTTCGTGCACAATCAACGGCACCAAGGCCGGTTTAGGTTTAACTATGTTGTGTCCGAGTTCGGAACTCATTTTATAACCGTCACCGGTGGAGCCGGTGGAAGGCCAGGTCGCGCCGCCTGTCGCCAGAATGATTGCCGTGCCGTGATATTCCCGGTCTTGTGTTTTGACGCCACAAATGGCGCTATTTTTTATGATGATGCCGGTTACCTTGGTATTCAGTTTGATTTGAACATTGTTTGCAGAAAGATAATTTTTAAAGACACTTAAAACATCATGAGCATTATCGGAGACAGGAAAGATTCTGCCGCCTCTCTCCACTTTTGTTGCCAGACCGTGACTATTCAGAAAATCAAGCAATTCGGGACGGAAAAAAAGATGAAAGGCACTGAAGAGAAAACGTCCGTTATCTCCATACATGGAAATAAAATTCTTCAAATCTGCCGAGTTGGTTAGATTGCAGCGGGTTTTGCCGCTCACCAGAATTTTTTTGCCGCAGCCATCCGTTTTTTCCAGTAACAACACCCTGGCGCCCATTTCCGCTGCGTGGCCTGCGGCCATAAGTCCCGCGGCTCCACCCCCGACAACAATAACATCGCTGTATATTCCTTCTTTGTTATTCATAATGTTTACGTTTTTGTGGGCGTAACACAAAAGAATGCGGCCGGTCAATCTTGAATATAACAGGGAACTAAATACACACTATTGGGGAATTATTGCTCAGTTTTCTACTGCTGAATGCCTGAAATTATGAATAAAAAAATATTAATCATTTATTTCAAGCACATGGATATTCGTTTTCCATGTTTTATTGTTGGCATATAAATTGCTCTTCAGCGTATTGGAAATATCCCGGAGACGATTAACTTATGAGGAAAGTTTTATCCTGTATAATCGGCATGGTTTTTCTTTTATCAGCAACGGCTTTTGCCGTTGAGAAAGCAACGCCTGCTGTTAAAGTCGCCAGGATGCATGCCACCGGAAAAGTGATCGAGATTTCCAGTGAGACGATTAAGATTGAACGCACCCTGAAGGGTGATATAGAATCCATGGAATTTTCTCTTGATTGCCCGGTTGCGGATGTCAGTGTAAATGATTCCGTTAAGATAGAGTATTTGGAGAAAGACGGGAAACTGGTTGCCTCAAAAGTTGTGAAAATTATTCTGAAGAAAAAAGATATTAATCCGGTGGAGATTAAAACTGTTCCCGGAAAAAAATAAATTGACTTTGGTTGGAGTCCCTCATTGAAGAGGGTAGTATAGAATAAAAAATAATTTAAAAAAGGAGAATTTAAAGATGAAGCGTTTAGTATTATTAGTTGTTGCATTGGTTTTCGCATTTTCCATGACAGCAATGGCGGTTGAGACTGCTGCAAAGGACGCTGTGAAAGCGGACGCAAAGGTTGCAAAAGAAGCTGTGAAAGCGGATGCAAAGGTAGCAAAAGAAGAAGTAANNGAAGAAGTAAAAGCTGACGCAAAGGCAGCAAAAGAAGAAGTAAAAGATGACGCAAAAGCGGCAGATGAAAAAGCTGCAAAAGCCAAAGCCAAAGCTAAAAAGAAAGCTAAGAAGGCCGTAAAGAAAGCTGAAGAGAAGGTTGAAGAAGCAGCTCCTGCTGTAAAATAAGTTTGTAAAAACTTTATGTGGTTTCAAAGAAGGGACGGGTATAAAACCCGTCCCTTCTTTTCGTTTATGCTAGTTAAATATTTTTGTTTTTGATATATTTAATCAAATGATCAAGAAAATATTAAAAAACATCATCACATTTAACGACAGGCTGACTGTGCGGGCAAGGTTGATGCTTATTATCGTTTCCGGCCTTGCTTTGACCATGGCTATCTGGGGGATTGTTCAGCTTACCGCTCTGGATAAGATACTGGTTGATCAGCAGGTGAAAAGGCTGGAAGATGTCGCGGAAACAGTCAGTACCTTTTATCAATATTTTCCGACAAAGCGTGGTCTGCGAGCTCTTGATTCAGCCCTTAAAGATCATATACAGAGTGATGTGCGTCTGGCGAGAATAGATATTTTTGATACCCGACATAAGAATGTCGATTATGTGGCCGGAGCAAGCCGTGTCCAATACGAGTGGCCGGATAATATTGTCGCTTCCGCAGGAAGCGGAAATAAGCCGCTTTATAAAAAAATAGATACGGAAAGCGGTCCTGCTCTTGGATTTCTTTATCCTCTTTCAGAAGACATAAAAGGTTCCAAAGTCGTCGTAGGTGCCATCGGTTTTTCAAGGTCAAACGCGGAAATCATGAACACGGCCCGGGTCCTGCTGATTTTCAGCAGTGCGGGATTACTGATTTTAATTCTTCTGGTGCTGGGATTGAGCTATCGCTGGATCATCGGCAAACCGCTGAATCTGATTATTCAAACCATTGATGAGTTTCAGAAGGGACGATATGTCAACCGGATTCCAATTGTTCATATTGATGAATGGGGACAGATCTCCAAACATTTTAATGAAATGGCTGATGAAATCCAGGACGTCATGAAAAGAAATCTGGAACTCAACAGGCATCTGGAAGACCGCGTTCGTGAAGAAACTCTCAAAGTTGTGCAACTGCAAAAACAGGTTGCTGATTTAAAGCAATTGACCACTCTGGGTCAACTGACAGCTAATCTGGCCCATGATTTGGGAACCCCTCTTCATTCCATAGGAGGTCTGGCCAGACTGCTTCTGGAAAGAGGAGGATGGCCTCAGGATGTGGAGCATAAACTGAATTTGATTGTTCAGCAGACGCAACGGCTTGATAATGTCATTCAAAACGTGCGCAAGGCTACGCGACTTCCCGAACCTCGTTTTGAAGTCTTTACCGTTCAGCAAATTTTAAGCGAAACACTGCCTCTCGTGGAACCCTTCATCAGTAAGAATAAAGTCAGAATTAAAGTTGATATTATTGAAGGATCAGGATCGCTCTATGTGGATCGATACCGTATTCAAACCGCTCTGATGAATATCATCCAAAACGCGCTGGAAGCAATGCCTCATGGGGGAGAAATAACGATCGCTGCGAAAACTATGTTGCCCGATGCTTTGATGGCGATAACCGTCAATGATACGGGTCTTGGAATGTCGCCTGACGTCATTGAAAAAGTCTGTGAACCTTTTTTCAGTACAAGGCAAGATGAAGGTATGCGTGGCTTGGGGTTAGCCATTGTTCGCGACATCATTAAAACGCACGGCGGGAAAATGGAGATAAAAAGTTTTTCCGGGCAGGGAACTTCCATTATTCTTTATTTGCCGATATTTAAAGATGCTGACGAGATTTCGTAATTGAAGGAACGCTCATCATCACGTTTTAAAGGAAGACTTCCCGTTCAGACCAATTTTTTCTTCCTGCAGTCCGTAACGGCGAATCTTCGTCCGTAAAGTTTTGCGGTCAATGTCCAAAAGTTGCGCCGCTTTGGATTGATTCCAGACCGTTTCCTTAAGCGTCTGTAAAATCTTTTCTTTTTCCACGGTTTCGAGAGGAGACATGCCGGGAGAGGTTGTGTCTTCCTTTGAATCTTCTTTTTGTGAAAAACGCTTCGGCAGATTTTCCGGCAGGATAACCGCGAAAGGTGAAAGCAGCAACGTTTGCTGAAGCGTATTTTCCATTTCCCGTACATTGCCCGGCCAGTCATAAGCCATGAGCAATTCCATCGCCTCCATGGAAATACGAACGTTAGGATAGCCGAACTTTTTCAGCAGTGATTCGGTAAGCATGGGAATATCTTCTTTGTGTTCTCTCAGCGGCGGGATACGCAAACGGACGATGAATCTGTACAGGAGATCCATACGAAATCGTCCCGTGTTTACTTCTTCATCGATATTTTTGTTGGCGGCCGCCACCATACGAACGGTTGTGTGACGCACCTCGTGACCGCCGATTCTTCTGACTTCTCCGTCCTGCATGAAACGCAGAAACTTGCCTTGCAGGGCTGTGGACATTTCCGTTATTTCATCCAGAAAGACCGTTCCTCCTTCAGCTGATTCCAGCAGCCCGATGTGCTGATGATTGGCGCCGGTGAAAGAACCTTTCTCGTACCCGAAAAGTTCCGATTCCAGCAAATTATCGGGAATGGCTCCGCAATGCACGACCACAAAAGGTTTGTCGCGCCGCGAGGACATATGATGCAGCGAACGGGCGGTCAATTCCTTGCCGGTTCCGCTTTCTCCTTCGATGAGAACGCTGGCCGGCACGTCGGCAATGCGGGCTATCTGTTTATAAAATTCCACCATGGCTGCCGACGAACCGATTAATTTTGTTTCTCCACCGGCTTCCGGTGAGTCGAGTTTCAGACGCCTTTCGCGAAGTTCCCTGACATCAAGTACTTTCTTGACTATCGCGCGACAAGCTTCAGGAGAGAAAGGCTTGCTGATGTAATCCCACGCTCCCAGGCTTAAGGCCTCCATCGTTGTTTCCAGAGAACCGTACGCCGTCATGAGAATGACAGGCAGATCAGGCCATTTTTTATGAACCTTTTCCAGAAACTGCAGACCGTCCATTTCCGGCATGCGAATATCAGACATCAGCAAATCATACGATGAAAGATCCTGTTTAAGTGCTTCCAGAGCAGATGTGCAAGTCATCACATCATAGCCGTCAAGGCGAAGGGCTTCCTGCAAGAATTCGCAAGCAATGGCATCGTCATCGATTACAAGAATACGTTTTTTCATAAACAACCTTTAATATAGATTCAACAAACTATCCGAACAGGAGTAATCATATAAAAACGAAGGAATGATATGATCCGCGCATAGTGTCTTTTATATTTTTTTCGCAAAGTAGCACAAATTAATTGCATAAATCCAGTTGTTAATTTGATCATTAGACAAGATGGGAGCATGCGGTTTGGCTTTTTAGAATTTTAAAAATTGAAAATAACTTGTGTATAAAAAAAGTGGCTTGCGTGCGAGACACGCAAGCCACAATGCAAAAAGAAATACTTTCCTATATCTTAAGCAAGCATATCTCTTCCGTAGTCAAGAATACGCCTTGCAATAACAATCATATTGATCTGCTGTGTGCCTTCATAGATATCATTGACCTTATTGTCTCTCATCCATTTTTCCAGCAGATATTTTTGAGAGTATCCGATAGGTCCAAGCAACTCAACACATTTCTGACAAATCAGATTGCCGGCCTTTCCTCCTTTTGCCTTGGCCATGGATGCCTCTAAATTGTTGGGTCGGCCATTATCAGCCATCCATGCGGCTTTTTGTGTTATAACGCGGATCATTTCCAGCTGAGCTTCCATCCAAAGCATGTCCTTTTCAATGGCGCTAAGCTTAACCAGAGGTTTGTCGTAGCGTATTTCTATCCCTTCTTTAGCGAGAGCTTCTTTTGTGAATTCATAAGCAGCCCTTGCGCAACCGAGTGCCAGAGCGCCAACCAACGGCCGTGAGGCATCAAAAGTTGCCATAACACCCTTGAAGCCGCCTTCGGGTCTTATTTCCGGATCACCCAGTATATTGGTTTTTGGTATTCTGCAATCCTGAAGAATCAGTACTGCGGTGTCGGAAGCCCGGATGCCGCACTTATGTTCCAGTTTCCCTACTGTCAGGCCCGGTGTGCCTTTTTCGACGATAAAGGATTTGATGGCCGCTCTGCCCTTGCTTTTGTCCAGAGTTGCCCAGACAACAACGACTTCACAGCGGTCACCGTCTGTTACAAATATCTTTTCACCATTTAATATATACTCATCACCATCAAGAACGGCCGTCGTACTGACCGCGCTGGCGTCCGATCCGCAACCCGGTTCGGTAATAGCCATGGCGGCATATTTCTGTCCGAATCGTTCATACTGTTCATCGGTAGCCACAGCACCGATGGCTGCGTTGCCCAAACCGGATCCGGGCAAGGCCAGCATTAAGCCGACATCTCCCCAGCCCAATTCTTCGGCGCCGACGGTAGCCATGACATTGGCGCCAATCTTGTCATCAGTGACTTTAATTTCCTTCTTTTCACCACCCTTCTTTTTTCTGCCCGATCCCATTCCGCCTGCCTGCATGATGACGCGAAAAGGCTCCAGTTCCGTTGGTCTTTGATGTTCATGTTCGTCATAATATCGTGCAATCGGTCTCATGATATCGTTGGCCATACCATGGATTAAATCTGCCACCTGTTTTTCCATATCAGATACTTTAAAGCTTATCATTTTGATCCTCCTTCATTTAGGCTTAGGCCATTGCCAGACCTTCTAACATTGAAAATGCCCTTGCATTTCTGAACCACAGTTCGATGTTATGTTCACGGATAAGGCCATGACCTCCCAATATCGAAACTCCATAGTCAGCAATCTTAAACACCTGCTCAGCAGCATACGTCTTGGTGAGATAGGAAATCCTTAAAAGATCGTCCTTCATGGCTTCTCCCTGATCAGCTGTCCAGGCCGCCTTCCATGTCATGGATCTTATGCCTTCGATTTCTATGGCTGCGTCGGCAAGCATGAACGCGATGGATTGACGTGTAGCGATTGGATGTCCGAACGCCACGCGTTCTTTTGCGTATTTGATGGCGTAATCCAATACTGACTGTGAAACACCCACCATCGTGGCCGAAAGTCCAATACGGGAGAGACACAAAAGTCTTGTGTAATCAATTCCCTTATCCCCCCCGAGACAATTTTCTACAGGTACCTTGCAATCTTTAAAAGCGACGCTGTAAAGGGGAAGAGCGTTGATGCCCATATTCTTTTCTTTCTCTACCAGTGACACTCCCGCCGCATTTTTCTCGACGATAAAAGCGCCGGTGCCTTTGCCTGTCGAGGCAATTACCAGCATATATTCTGCAGTATCCGCCATCGGAACAAGACACTTTTCTCCGTTGATGACATAGTGACCCTTGTTCAGGACAGCTTTTGTCTTTACATCAAACGGGTCAAATGAAATGGAGTGTTCCATGATGGCCAGGGTTCCAACCTTGTATTTGTCGCCGCAAAAGGTTGGAAGATACTTCTGCTTTTGAGCATCCGTTCCCATTTCCAGAATGGGCAACACAAAAAGATTTGGCGCCATTGCCGCAAGAGACAATGAAAGATCGCCATAAGCAAGTGCCTCTGCCATGATGACATTATTCAGGCAAGATCTGTTGAACCCATAGCCGCCATACGTCTCCGGTATGATATTGGCTGTAAGTCCCAAGCCCCATGTTTTTTGAAGAAATTCCGATGGAATAGAAAATTTTTCATCGCAATCCCTCGAAAGTGGCCTTAATTCATCAGCCGCGAAACTTTCCATGGATTCTTTAATCTGTCGTTGATCTTCATCCAAACTAAACGTTGACATTCCTACCTCCTTATTTAAGCTTTTTTAAATAACAATCTTTTTAAAAAACAATCTATATCAAAACCAGGAACTTTTTGATGCCAAGGTATTTTGCAGCGGTAACGCTCCACGAAGATGATCACTCAGCCATCAGCAAGAAATCCACGCGCGCAAATGTCCGCCCATTCTAACTTTGCGATAAAAATATTTACCGATTGGTAAGTACTAAAAAAAATAATACATGTCAATCTCTTTTTAACACATGTGTTTTTTATGTTGCATATTGTCACATGTATAATATATAATCACATTAACAATAACTTATATGATTGTAAGCTATTGTTGTTAAATGTGCTGAAATGATTGCATTGTAACCCGGGAAAGAAAGAAGATTTTTTACCACATGGTTTTACTATAATAAATTATGGAAAAATTAAGGAAAACTGCAAAAAAGCGTTCTCCCGACAACGAAAAAAATGCCAGGGAAAGAATTTTAAAAGCTGCGCGGGAAGTGTTTTGTTTATATCCTTTTAAGACAGCAAGTACCCGCATGATAGCCCAAAAAGCCGGCGTAGAACATCCCATGATTCATTATTATTTCGGATCCAAGGAAGAGCTCTTTTACGCCATGGCTGAAATTATGTATAACGAAGTCGTTTCAGTTCAACAATCGTGGTTCAAAGAAATTAAGGCCTCTTCTTTGGAAGAGGGATTTTCAATCTTTATCGATCGCGTACTGGATTATGCTATGACCACCCCGGACGCGCTGCGAATATCCGCTTTAAATGCAATGAGTATAGGTAATATCAATGAAATACCCGGATACCGGTTCATGATTATGAATATGGCATCCATGAAGCGAGTTATGGAAGAAGGGCTGATGCTGAAAGGGTCGAATCGTGAAATAGAAATGTTCATCTACTGTTTTTATAATATCATGATATCGTTTATCGGAACACGATCTTTACAGGCCCAGGCATTGAACATGAATCCTTTGGAAGATCAATATCGCACATGGGTAAAAGATTGTTGCATGACACTTTTTTTCCCCTGGTTTAAGAAAATTTTATTTGGTCAGGATTTTCGCGAAGATCAATAGGTAAAAAATAGAAACGTTCTGAACAGCCAAGGATATGATTCCAGATTTTCACCTGCGAACGTATTATCATTTTGTTTTTGACTCCAAGCTTTTCCTTTTTAATATTAACCTATTGGTAAAATAATTAAATAAAGAGGAATGATATGTCATTTATTATATATCATTATCAATAACAATATCTTATAAAAGTAAAATAATTGTTGACAAGAATATATATTTATATTATTTACCAATTGGTAAGTCCGTGTGTGGGTGGACAAGTAAAATTTTTAAAGGAGGGTACTTATGTGGAGTTCAATATTACCGACAGCGCCGGAGGGAATCAGTGTTGATGATTTTTTTGTCAATTTTGTTCCGGAACAGTTCAATAAGATGAAGGATATTCTTAACGTCGTTGATCTTTCTTTTTTGGGGGAAAATGATTTCAAAATGCAGTTCAACGTCGAAGGAAAAGAGTATGGAGTTAAATTCAAAAATGGCAAGGATCTGGAAGTTATCAATGGGCAGGTCGACAAGCCTGCTTTCTCTCTTTATGTTTCCGAAAAGGATTGGCGTGATGCCGTTACAGGAAAATTTAACAAGCTGGCTGATGATTTCACCGGTGATCCATCTTATTTTATCGATGCCAAACGTTACAGCGCTTTGCAGTCAACCAATGGCATGGTGAACATGAACCTCAAAAAGAAGGATGGTCGAACTCTTCCGCTCAAAGTTGTTTTCAACGGCGCGGAAACTCCTGCCGTAACAGTCAATCTTGATATGGTTGACGGACTGGCAATGTTAAACAGGGAAACCGACGGAATGAAATTGTTCATGGAAGGAAAGCTCAAGTTCACAGGAGACATGACCCTGCTTATGAAATTACAAAATCTTATGTAGATTTGACGATTACCAGCCATTGCCGGAATTCTTTGATCGTTGTCCGGCAATGGCTTAAAGAACCTTTGTAGTCAAAAATACGCAGTATCCCATCTATTTCAATCGTTAAGACTCTCCACTTTAAATCTTGACAAATAAATCCTACTGTGATTTACGCAATACCCTATTACTTTTAGGGGTTTTGATTATGAAGAAGACTTTGACCAATAAAACAAATACCAAAAGAAAGAAAACACATGGTTTTCTTGTTCGAATGTCATCGAAGGCTGGAAGGCAGGTTTTAAGCCGTCGCAGAGCCAAGGGAAGAAAACGTTTAGCAGTATAAATCCGGCACCTTAGCTGCCGTTTTAAGGGTGGTCAGGTCATTATGCATGAAAGAACAAGCTTACCGGAAAACAGAAAGGATAACGAACAAAAGCAGGTTTAAAGAAATTTATGATCAGGGGGTATGGAGGAGTTCACAACATTTTACGACCATAACGTGTGTCAATACTCAGGGGATTATAAGGCTCGGAATCACGGTAACAAAAAAAGTGGGAAACGCGGTAAAAAGAAACAAAATCAAACGATTAATCAGAGAATTCTTTCGACTCAACAAAAATTTGTTTCCCGACAAACATGATGTTGTCATCATGGCCAAAAGAAATATGCCTCCTCTGGCTTACCGGCAAATATCTGATGAATTGAAAGAACTCTTCACGCGGAAAAACAATATATAAGTTATGCTTGCGAAAATTTTGCAAAATTTTTTTATTTTTATAATTCGTTTGTATCAAACCTGCTTGTCCCCTTTCTTTTTTGTTTCATGTTGCCGTTTTTATCCTTCATGCTCCGAGTATGCTATTGAAGCGATAAAAGTACATGGACCGTTCAAGGGTTCTTTCATGGGCATGAAAAGAATTCTGCGCTGTCATCCCCTGCATCCTGGCGGTTACGATCCCGTCAAGTAAAAAAATAGAGAGGTAATCAATGGATAAAAGGACCATTCTGGCCGTCGTCCTGTCACTGGCTGTACTTTTCGCATATCAGATTTTTTTCGCCAAGCCGCCTGTGCCGCCAAAGCCTGTTCCCGTTCAGGAAACAGGTCAGGAAAATGCTGACCAGGTTGTCAAACAACCGGATAAACCAACGGTTGCGGCGGCAGCTGCAACTACCAAGCCTGTTATTCAAAAAATTGCTGTGAAAAAGGAAGGACAACCCAAGGATATCAGGGTGGAAACGGAAAATTATATCGCTGTATTTTCCACCAAAGGAGCCGCGCTTAAGTCCTTCCAGCTTAAAAAATATCAAAAAGAGTGTACAAAATGTTTTAGCGATATCTGGCCTGTTATCAAAAACTTTGTCATGGGCAAAAAGCAGCAGCCTAAAACAAAAAGTAATGCATTGATCGAACTGGTTGCTTTGCAGGAAAATATGCCTTATCCACTGGCGCTTACTTTTCCCGAGTCGCAAACCGAGATTACAGCCGATTCCGTATACGATGCTGATGTAACTTTACTGGATATGACAAAAGAAAGGAATCAGCAGCGTCTTGTTTTTTCCCGCACGTTCAGTGACGGAATGAAAGTGGAAAAGATTTTTACATTTAATCCCGACAACTATTCGATCGAGATGGATGTGACATTATCTAATCTGACCAATGCTCCCATCATACAGATACCGTATCTGAACTGGTATGAATATGTTGATCCGAATGCGGCCGTTGACTCTTACAGCAAGGAAGGGCCTGTCGCTTATGTGGCCAACTCAATTGAGCGCAAAAGGTCAATGGACATTTCCAGCGAAGAAACCATCGGTCCTGATGTTTCCTGGGGCGGATTTACCAGAAAATATTTTATGGCGGTGATTATTCCTCAAAATCCTTCTTTGACCAGCATTAAAATGTCCAGAGACAGCAACAATATGGTTTCCGTAAATATCAAGGGCGATAAAAATATCATACCGCCGTCGCAATCCGGTTCATTCAAATATAATCTTTTCATCGGTCCGAAAGACTACGCCATGCTCAAAAAGATGGGATTGTCTCTGGAAGAAGCCATTGAGTTCGAATCATTCATCCCGGGATTAAAATGGCTTTCCATCGGTCTGCTGATGTTCATCCAGTTTCTGCATAAGTTTTTCAGTAATTACGGCGTGGCCATTATTATGCTGACCATTCTGATTAAGATTGTTTTCTGGCCGCTGGGCAATATCAGCTACAAATCCATGAGAGAAATGCAGAAAATTCAACCGAAAATAACCGCGCTGAGAGAAAAATACAAAAATGATCAGGCCAAACTGGGACAGGAAACCATGGCGCTCTACAAAGCGCATAAAGTTAATCCCTTCGGCGGATGTCTGCCGATCCTGATTCAGATTCCCGTGTTTATCGGCCTTTACAATACGCTTCTGTACGCCATTGAATTGCGCCACTCGCCGCTCTTCTGGTGGATACAGGACCTGTCGGCCAAAGACCCTTTTTACATTACGCCGATTGTCATGGGCGCGACGCAGTTCATTCAGCAGAAAATGACTCCCACGATGGGCGACCCGATGCAGGCAAAAATAATGCTGTTTATGCCCGTTGTGTTCACCTTCATCTTCTTGAATTTTCCATCGGGACTGGTCATTTACTGGTTGCTTAATAATATTATCAGTATCGGACAGCAGGTTTATATCTATAAAAAATTTGGTGATAAACCAGTTCAAGGGGCAAAGCCTTAATATCAACAAAGGATATGCATTATTAAAAAATTGCGGTTTGTAAAATTACCCGCCGGATTAAAAGGATTGAAGATGAGTTCTGAATTTATTGAAATAGAAGAAAAAACCATTGATGAAGCGATTGAGAAGGCATGCCAGGAATTCGGCGTGCCCAGGGAAAAATTAAATATCGAAATTATTTCCGGGGAATCGGGGGGCTTTTTAGGGCTTTTTTCCAAAAAAGCCAAGATCAGAGCTTCCTTGCTTGCTCTGGATATTGATTTTTCTTTTGCGTATAACCCTCAGGAAAAAAGTGAAGCCATAACAAAATCGGATAATGCAAGGGGTAAAAGTGAAACAAGACAGGAACCCAGAAAGAAACACGAAAAAGAAATTATAACGGAAAAATATCAGGCTAAAATAGAACCCAAAATCAAGTTTGAGCCCAAGGTGAAGGCAGAACCCAAAGTTAAGAATGAGCCTGAAGCAGTTGCCTATATTCCGACTTCTTCCCTGGCGATGAAGGCGAGAGATTTATTTGAAGGCATCTTAAAGAGAATATCTTCTGAATATAGCGTGAACGTCAATGAAACTCAGGAGAAAATCATTCTGGGCATTGAGGGTGATGAAAGCGGTTTACTGATAGGCAAACGTGGGCAGAATCTTGACGCTTTTCAGTACATCATGAACAAAGCCATCAACAAGATTGATGGCGAACACAAAATGATTCTGATTGATTCCGGCGAATACAGAAAAAAAAGAGAAGAATTCCTTCTCGGCCTTGCGGAAAAAATTAAGAAGAAGGTTAAGAAGACCAAAAAACCGGTATCGCTGGCCAACATGAATGCCCATGACCGCCGCATTATCCATCTGGTCATGCAGGAGGATGAATCGCTGGTCACACAGAGCCGTGGTGAAGGCAAATTCAGAAAAATTGTTATTCTGCCTGCAAAGACAGGGCAGAGCAGACGCGCCAGAGAGAAGATGAAGGACTGAGTTTTATCCTTTTGATCCATAGGAGAGGAAGTGCCCGACTGTGCTTCGCCAGGATACCATAGCAGCCACCGCGACTCCTTTCGGCATGTCCGGAATCGGCATCATCAGAATTAGCGGTCCCGATGCTCTCGCCATTGCGCGCCGGGTATTCAAACCGTCCGGCGGAAAATGCGCGTGGAAAAGTCATTGTCTCTATCACGGCGACATCGTTTCCGCGGATGGGAAGACCGTTCTGGATGAAGTCTTGATATCCTTCATGCGCAAACCCCGTTCTTTCACCGGAGAGGATGTTATTGAAATCAACTGTCATGGCAATCCGATCATCCTTCAGGCCATTTTGACAAATCTTCAGGAATTGGGTTGCCATCTTGCGCGTCCCGGTGAATTTTCCGAGCGCGCTTTTTTAAATAACCGTCTTGACTTGTCACAGGCGGAAGCGCTTTCGGCCTTGATTTGCGCCAAATCGGCAAAAGCGTATGCGATGGGACTGACTCAATTAAAAGGGTCGCTCAGCAAAGAAATAGACGACCTGCGTTTACTTCTAATAGACGCGCTGGCTATGCTGGAATCTGCCATTGATTTTACCGAAGATGTCTCCGGAGAAAAAATTCCGGACGTGCCGCCTCAGATTAATCAAACGTTGCATCGAGTGCAATCCCTTCTTTTATCCTACCGCTCGTCAAGAGCCTACACCGAAGGCATCAGCGTCATCATCACGGGTAAGCCCAACGTGGGGAAATCAAGCCTGCTAAACGCTTTAACCGGAAGAAAAAAAGCCATTGTCACCGATATTCCGGGAACAACCCGTGATCTGATTACGGATACGATCATCATCGACGGCATTCCCGTCCATTTAATCGATACCGCCGGAATCAGAGAGCCGCAGAACGCGATTGAAAAAGAGGGAATCAATCTGGTCTGGGAAAGTATCGCCGACGCTGATGGGTTGATTATCTTGCTGGATATCAGCAAACCGCTGACCGAAGAGGACAGGATAATCATTGATAAAAACAAATCCGCGAATATTATTGCAGCATTGAATAAAATTGATTTGTCCCGGGCATGGGAAGAAAAAACTGTTAAAAGCCTGTTTCCGGATCATGCGAAAATTCTGGAAATATCGGCAAAGACCGGTGCCGGACTGGAGGAGTTGAAAAAGACGATTATTCATTTATCCGTCAACGATGAAACCGAAAGCACCGACGGTGCAATCATTACCAATCTGCGTCATAAACTCGCATTGGAAAAAGCCTGTAAGAATATTGAAAACGCGAAAGAAAGCATTGCGTCCGGAATGTCGGCGGAATTTGCCGCTTTTGATTTGCGCGAAGCGCTGGATAATCTGGATGAAATCACCGGAAAAAAAATCAACAATGAAATTCTGGATAAAATTTTCTCCAGTTTCTGTATCGGAAAGTAAACTTAATTTTTTTCAAGTGCAATCCTTCAGTCACCAGGGTATTGAAAAAATAAAATTGGTTTAAAAAAATAATTAATTAAATATGCATGGCATTTTCCCCGACATAGGCATTTCCGTTCTGGCGGCAACCGCCTTGGGTTTTATCTTTCAGCTGTTCCGCCAGCCGGTTATTCCAGAATATCTTTTTGTTGGCGCGCTTTATCCGGCGCTCTGATTGCTGGCGTTACGATTTCGACGATTCCCGATATGCTCTTTCGGGGGACCAGCAATAAAGGGTTGGTGACCGCATGCCGTGCTTTGGCGGCGAATGCTTACATTGTCGCTACCGCCGATTCAACCGGGCAGATTGATGTCCTGAAAAAAAGTCGAGCGGACGAAGTGCTTCTGCCCTATGCGCTGATTGGAGAGAAGCTGACGAGGTTTGTCGAGCAGACCTGCCTGACGGCGGATTCCTGCAAGCCCTAAGAATCGTTTTGACAGAAAAGAAGAGAACGCACGTATGAAATGGACGGGTAAAAAAGTTGCTCTGGTGCTGGGTGGAGGAGGGGTTCGTGGCTTCTCTCACATCGGCGTTCTCAACGTTCTGGAAGAGGAAGGTATCGGCATTGACCTGATTGTGGGAACCAGCGCCGGCGCTTTGATCGGAGGCGCTTATGCTTCCGGCCAGACACCGGATGAGATCGAGAAAAAAATCGACGCGTATCTGCAAAGCCCGGAGTTTGACGACTCCAGGATGAAGTCTATTGGCCTGTCTTTTTCGCAAGAGGAGAAAAATGTTCTCAAGAAAGCGCAGAACTTTATCATGAATCGTGTTCTTTTTGTTCAGGCCTTTTTCAAGCCATCCATTCTTCCTTCGCATGATTTCCAGTCGCTGATGAACTATTTTCTGCCGGATATTGACATCAAAGAAACGCGAATTTCTCTCCGTGTGGTTTCCTCGGATCTGATGACCGGCCGGAAAATCGTTTTTTCCGAAGGGCCGCTGCGCAAGGTTGTTCTGGCCAGTTGCGCGGTTCCGGGAGCCGTCGAGCCGGTTCGTTACGGAGACTGGCTGCTGGCTGACGGCGGCATTACCAGTCTGGTGCCGGTTCACGCCGCACGAGAGGCCGGAGCCGATGTCGTCATCGCTGTGACAGTGGATCGCGATATACAGACGAATGTCAGCATTGAAACGGCGAAGGATGTTGTATTACGGGCGGGTGAAATCACGACGAGCGTTCTGGAAGCATCGGAACTTGCGGACGCGGATGTTGTCATCAGACCGCAGGTGGGCAGTCTGCACTGGATGGATTTCAGACGGGGAACAGACCTGGTCAAGGCGGGCGAGGATGCCACCCGCGAATCTTTGAAAACGATCACGGATTCTCTTCCCTTTTACCGGCGAATAGCGCGCTTTGCCAGACGGCTTTTCAGGAAAGGAAAGAAAAAAGTTAATTTACCGCTAAAACTAATTTAATAAAAATAATAATGAAAATCCAATACGTAATACAGTGGAAGGGCAGGACGAGAAGTAATAAAAGGGTGTTAATATGAAAATTAAGCAATATCCTCTCAAATATTTATTCATAATCTTGTTCATAGCCTGTCTTGCGTTACAGCTCTGGCTGGATTATTCTGCAGTTATTGGATTTGAAGCAACAAAGAACTTTCACTTTAATCGTCTGATGATCACGTCAGCGATAACATCTTTGTTAGTCATAGGTATTTGGATTTTATTGGGATATGTTGTGTTAAAT
Source organism: Syntrophaceae bacterium UBA6255 (assembly GCA_002441205.1). Taxonomy (GTDB): domain Bacteria; phylum Desulfobacterota; class Syntrophia; order Syntrophales; family Smithellaceae; genus Smithella. The sequence goes on from DJVN01000133.1 coordinate 18,512, forward strand.
GTGCTGCTGTTCTTCTGCCGCATTATTAATCCGGTTTTCAACATAAATCGATATATCTTCTTTTCTTTATGGATTGTTTTCTGTACCATCCTCTATCTGCTTATAATACCCAGGCCATTGTTTATGGAAATGATAATTACCGGATGAATCTGATCTTTGCGAGAGGGAAAGAGGAAAGAAGGACGCTCTGAAATTGTAAGTTAATATGGAAAAGGACTCATAAAAAATAAGTTTTTTGCATCCTTCTATGCCTTATTATTTAAGAAAGGAAGCCCGTCAGAAAAAATTCTTCCCTGAAACATCCGTTAATTATTTGATTTTAAACATCATTTTATCAAGGGCATTTAGTTCTTGATTTCTGTTTGGGTTTGGTATAGAAAACGCGCCTATTAATTTTTAGGACTCCTTGCCCGTCCAAGCGGGCTTTAGAGCCGAAAGGAGAAAACATTGCAAAGATATGAAGTTGTGGCTATCGTTCTGGCCGATTTGAATGAGGACGACATCAACGCGTTGATCGAACGCATCCAAACCATCATCACCGACCGCAAGGGTGCCATTGCCAAAGTTGACAAGTGGGGCAAGCGACATCTCGCCTATGAAATCAAAAAACAGAGAGACGGTTATTACTTTCTCATCGATTTTGCCGGCAACGGCGCCATTGTCAATGAAATTGAAAGAAATTGCAAGATTGACGACCGCGTCATTAAATTCATGACGGTCAAGAAAGAGGGCGCCACCACCGCCGAAGGCATCGAACAGGAAGCCGCCGCGGCGGAAGCCAAGCGAGCTCAGGCGAAGGTCGAGGCGGAATCTGCTGCCGCGGAAGGCAAACCTATCAATCAGATAGAAAGAGCGACGCGGGAAGCAAGACCGCGCGTCCGAAAAGATTACAACAAAGAAGAAGCTCAAACGAAGGGGGAATAAACTATGGCAATGGAAACACAAAACGGAGACAAACAAGGAAGATATCCCCAGAAGAAGTTTTTTCACAGAAAGAAATTCTGCCGGTTCTGCTCGGATTCCAATATAAAGATTGATTATAAAAATACGGCGATTCTCAATAATTTCATAACCGAGAGAGGCAAGATTATGCCTCGCCGCATCACCGGCAATTGTGCTTCTCATCAGCGGGAACTGGCGCTGGCCATCAAAAGGGCGCGGCAGATTGCGATTATGCCTTATGTCACGGGTGACGGCAAATAAATAATTTTTTCTTTGCTGGAGTAAACATCCAGTTTATAAATTTTCCGGGATGTTTTTAAATCTTTAAATCAATTTTGTAAAAATTTTCCGATAAGGTAGCGCCATGGAAATGGCGTTACCTCCTTTTCACAACATGCGAACAAGTTTTTGTAAGGTGTCAGACATTGAGCCGGTTATCTTCTCTGAAAAATATCATATTTCCTGCGACTGATCATCCTTTATCCAGACTCCTGCCGGCAATTTTTATCTTTGTTTTCGCCGCTGTTTTTGTCCCTCTCGCCGGGCCGCTTTTCCTTTTCTTGCTGCCCATGATTTTATTCTTAAACGGCGCCGTCAACGGCACCATGAAAACCTCGGCAATGTTCTTTTTTTCTTTTTCTATGCTTTTGGTTTTGTCTGTAATTTTGAGCCTGAATGTGCCGGCTATTGCGGTTTTTACCATGGGCATGGCTGGAATATTTATAGCGCAATTCGCGGGTAAAAATTTTTCCGCGGAAAAGACAATTGTTTATCCGGCTCTTTTTATCATCGGGGCGGTATGTTTTTATTTTGGCTATGATGCAGTGGTATTGGGGGCCAATCCCTGGCAGCTCGTGAAAAATTTCATTACTGCGACCATCGCAGAAAGTGTGAAATTTTACAGCCAGATGCCGTTAAAAGTGGAAGATATTCAAATCATCAAAGACAATGAAAAAAACATCGTCAGCGGATTTATTCAGATATTTCCTTCAATAATGATCATCTTGTCGATCTTTGCAATCTGGGCAAATGTGCTGCTGGGGAAAAAATATCTGGGCAGGGCCGGAATAGTTTATCCGAAGTTGGCGACGCTGGCCCGCTGGAAAGTCCCTGATTTCATTGTATGGGTTTTCATCATTTCAGGCGCGTTTTTGTTTGTGCCGCAAAAAGACATAAATTTCATAAGCTTGAACGTATTTCTGACCGTCTGTTTTATCTATTTTCTGCAAGGTCTTGCCATTGCCAGTTTTCTGTTTCAGAGTAAAAATGCGCCATTTTTTTTACGTTATCTTTTTTATTTTTTAATTGCAGTTCAACAATTTCTTATGATACCTATAATGGCAATCGGATTATTTGACATCTGGATTGATTTCCGGAAACTCATTCAAAAAAATCAGACAGCAGATTAATTTTTTGTTCAATATTTTTTATAAAACGGAGGATTTTCATGAAAGTTATACTGAAACAAAGCGTGCGCGCTCTGGGCAAGGCCGGAACGGTGGTAAAAGTCAACGACGGATACGCCCGCAATTTTCTGATTCCCAAAGGGCTGGCCATTGAAGCTGATGAAAAAAACATTAAACTCTTTGAGCATGAAAAAAACAATATACTGAAGAAGGCGGCAAAGGAGCACAAAAACGCTCAGGATCTGGCGGATGTTTTATCACGTGAAACCATTACCATAGCACGTAAAGTCGGCGATCAGGATAAGCTGTTCGGCTCGGTGAGCGCCAAGGATATCGAAGCGGTGCTTAAAGAAAAAGGCTACGATATCAGCCGGAAAATGATTGTTCATGAACACGGCGAACATATTAAAGAACTCGGTGAATACAAGGTAAAAATCAAACTGGGTCATGATGTGGAAGCCCAACTTACCCTAAAGGTCGTCGGCGAATAGTAATGCGAGAAAGTGATCCCTCTTTATACAAACTTCCGCCGCAGAATCTCGAGGCGGAACAGTCCGTTCTGGGCAGTATTTTGCTGGAGAACACTGCCATTAACCGGGTGCTCGAAATTCTGTTCCCGGAGGATTTTTATTCTGAGGCGCACCGCAAGATTTTCAATGTCATCAGAGAGCTTTCCGAAAAAAACGAGCCGATTGATCTAATTACCTTAAGCAATGCCCTGAAAGACAAAAGCATACTGGATTCGGTCGGAGGAACGACGTATCTGGCGTCTTTGGTGGATAACGTCCCGACGGCGGCCAACGCCGCAAATTACGCGAAAATTGTAAAAGAGAAGGCAATTCTGCGCGGACTCATCACGTCGGCCACGGAGATTATTGACAGTTGTTATGATACAGGGTCCGATGTTGACACTATTCTGGATAAGGCCGAGCACAATATTTTTGAAATTTCCGAAAATAAAGTGCGCCAGGATTATTTTCCGATCCGGGATATTATCAAGGACAGTTTCCGTTCCATCGAAGATTTGTATTCCCGCCAGCAGTTGATTACGGGAGTGCCGACCGGTTTTGAAAAGATTGATGATTTGACCGCCGGCCTGCAGAAATCAGAACTGATCATCATTGCCGGACGTCCGAGCATGGGCAAGACGGCGTTTGCCCTGAACATTGCCTTGCACGCGGCGATGGAAGGACAGATACCGACCGCTGTCTTTTCGCTGGAAATGTCCAAGGAACAGCTTGCTTTTCGTCTGCTTTCCTCCGAAGCCAAGGTGGATGCCCAGCGCCTGAGAAAAGGTTTTTTGGGAGAAACAGATTGGCCGAAGCTGACGACGGCCGCCGGTCGTCTATCCGATGCCCCTCTTTACATAGATGATACTGCCGCCATTACCGTTCTGGAGATGAAAGCCAAGTCCCGCCGGCTGAAAGCGGACAGGGGATTGGGATTAATTGTTGTGGATTACATTCAGCTCATGCGTTCCAGTTACAGTCACGATTCCCGCGAAAGGGAAATATCGGATATCAGCCGTTCGCTGAAGGCACTGGCCAAAGAACTCAATGTCCCTGTCGTGGCGCTTTCGCAACTGAACCGTCAGGTCGAAAGCCGTACCAACCGCCGGCCGCAGATGGCGGACTTGCGCGAGTCCGGCGCCATTGAGCAAGATGCCGATGTCATCGCCTTTATCTACCGCGATGAAGTCTATAACAAATCGGATGATAATATTGACAAGGGCACAGCGGAAATCATCATCGCCAAGCAAAGAAACGGACCCACCGACACGGTCAAGCTTGCTTTTATCGACAAATACACAAGCTTTGAAAACTTATCGCGCGTGGAAGCACCTGAAGGCCAGCGTTAAAAAGCATATTATTGTAAAAGCCAATCCGGAGAAACTGGAAATGGCTGCCTTCTTTTATGCTGCGGGAATTTTCTTGTTAAAAAATATCTGTAGTATCATTACTAAAATATATATTTGATTCCAAACCCAATACCGTTGGAAGCATCGAGTCTGCCGTCGAAAAGGCCATTGGCGCCGGACCGGTGATGAACGCGTGTGACGAAACTCCACTGCGGTTTGTCAGGCAGGGAAAAAGCGAATTCAAGCATCAGATATCCGAGTAGCTTGGGAGAAGATTTATCCTTGCCGACACTATTTTCTTCTATGTCGGGTTTTTCAAACGCGTACGACACCCCCGCGCCCATCGCGATACTTGTGTCAACGTAATTGTCCCATGGAAAATTTTTCCAGCGAAACACCACCGGCACTGCGTTGACTTCAAAATGATTCTGTTCGCCAAAATGTTTTCCAACCTGTCCTTCCATTTCAAAATCCACGGGTAATTTTTTGAAAGAATGTATTCTCTTCGCCAAAGACATGACCGCAATATAAGAATCTTCATATTTGGCGTTAAATGTCAACGTGTCTCCTAATGTATCAGGACTGAGCATTGCGCCATAACCTGTGATCATCCAGTCATGATGAATAGGTGCTTTTTTCTTGGAAGGCTTTGCTTTTCGCGTAGCAGTTGCCTTGTAAACAGGCTTTGCTTTTGGGGTTGACTTTACGGCTTTCTGGCCGGATTTTGCTTTAGGAGCAGATATCGCTTTTGTCTTTATAGTTGCTTTTTGAGCACATGCTGCTTGATCAAAACAAAAGAATGAAATAAGAATACAGATAAATGCAGTCAACGTCAGTTTGTTTTTCAATATCATGATCAATCTCCTTAGAGAAAATTTTTTATAACCTAACCTTCGCCTACGTGTTCAGACAATCACTGACAAGCATATCAACTTATTACTTTGGAGATGTCAAGGCAGGTAAATCGTACTTCGACCATTTTGGTGAAATGTCTATTTCACATTTTACGTTTGGATTCAACTGTTTTATGTAATATGTACAGGCTTCTAATTATTGCTCTTTTGAGGAGGCGGTTTTATTGACACGTTTTTAGACTGACGTGATAACCATTTCAAGTTGAAACGTTTCCATACAGCTTTCTGCACTATCATTTATTATCACGTTTTTTTTTCGTGACCGGTTTTTCAGGATGATCAGGACATGTTTTTTTCGGCGCTGTGCCTGTAAAGTAAGCTTCAGTAAATTTTTGAGGGCATGCGGAGGTGGCCAGATAACCTGTTTTGGGATCAATAACCGCCCTGTGTATTCCTTTGGGAGGGACGACGGCTGATGGTGATGATTGGGAATATAGAGAACGCATAAACCGCGACCAGATCCGCAGCGCTCCCTGGGCTCCGGTCAGACCTGTATCGGTTCCGGAATCATATCCCACCCACACGGCGCAAACCACGTCCGGGGTATAGCCGACGAACCACGAATCTCTATTGCCATTGGTTGTGCCGGTTTTTCCCGATGCCGGAAAATGAATGCCCAGTTCCTTGGCGTCATATGCCGTGCCGCGTTTTAGAACGCCCTCCAAAGCGTACCCCGTGAGATAAGTCACTCGCGGATCAAACACGTGTTTGGAGTGCACCTTTCGGGATATGATGATGTTGCCATTTCCCGTGATTACCGAATGGAGCGCAAAGGGCTCAAAGCGTATGCCGCCCGAGGCAATAGTCGCGTAGGCATAAGCAATTTCACGCGGAGTGACTTCGAAACTTCCCAGCGCCAGGGAAGGAACGGGCGACAGAGGGCTGGTAATTCCTGCTAAACGTGCTGTCTGTAAGACTTTTTTAAATCCGATTTCGCTGGCCAGCCGGGTTGTGGCCGTATTGACGGAATCCTCTATGGTTTTCCGAATTGTAATATTTTCGTATTTTTTGTTTTCAAAATTTGTCGGGGTCCACAAACCCTCGGGTGTCTGGATTGTAATCGGTTTCCCCGACACGAATGAAGAAAGTGTCAAATCGTTTTTATTCTGTAATGAAAGCGAAAACGCTGTGAGAAGAACAAAAGGCTTGAAAGCGCTTCCTGATTGACGATTAGCATCCACGGCCCGGTTGAACGGGGCTTGCTGGTAGTTGCGCCCTCCGACCATGGCTGTCATTTCTCCTGTGACGGGATCAACAGCGACCAAAGCCGCCTGGAGTTTTTCATTTGCGGGAAAAGCATATGCCTCGATTTCCTCGATTCCCCTGCTGACGGCCTCCTCAGCAAGGGCTTGGAAAACAGGATCCATCGTTGTGTAGTAGCGGTATCCTCCGTGGTAAGGTTTTTCACTGCCCAGATCTTCCTTGGTCATCCGCTGTATTAAGTCAATGAAGTACGATATCCGCTCAGGGGCTTTACATCGTCTAATACTCAGAGGTGCGTTTGACGCCTTTTGAAACTGGTCGCCACTAATCATCTTAAGATTGTGCATTCTTGCCAGAACCGCGTTGCGACGTTCTTTTGCACTTTTGAGATTTCTATATCGGTTGGGCGAATGGATCATTCCGGCAAGTAACGCCTCCTCCTGAAGAGAAAGATTATTGGCGTGTTTTGAGAAATAGAAATTGGCCGCGTGTTCAATGCCATAGATGCTCCGGGAACCGTCCTGGCAGAAATATACCTTGTTCAGGTACATTTCCAGGAGCTGCTTTTTTGTGTATCGCAATTCAAGAATGAGCGTCATTTCAATCTCGCGAAGTTTGCGTAAGAAAGTTTTTTCAGGAGAGAGGAAAAAATTCTTTGCCAGTTGTTGCGTGATGGAAGAACCGCTCTGAGAAAACTGCCGCTTTTGGGAATTAACAAACAATGCCGACCCCATTCCCAGCAAGTCAATTCCTATATGGGAATAAAACCGCTCATCTTCGGCGGCGACTACCGCATTTTGCAGATGAGGAGAAATGTCGGACAGGGCAACCGGTTGTTGGAATTCCATTTTAGGACCGATAATGCGGGCAATTTCTTCCGGATTCAGTTTGACCGAACTTATCGGTTTGCCTGTGGACGAAGTTATCGCTTCCACCCGGCCGCTTCGCAGCACAATGTCTACGGGACCTTCTCCTTTGGATGCTTCCCCCGTTACTTTGTTTTTTAGAAATATCCTGATAAGCGACTTTTCTTGAGAGAACGTTCCGGGCATTGTTGGTTTGCCCGTGACTTGCCTGTAGGAAAGTCTGCGCAATCGTTCGATGAAGCGCATGTTTCCAAGGTGAGTTCCTTTCCGGATTTCCAAGGAGCGTCCGTAAAAGATGGATGATTCTTCCCCGACATTGGCAGTGACTTCCCTCCCAACATGATAATAAACATAGCCAATGCGCAGCAGCAGGCCCGCAGCCAGAAATAAAATAATGTATCGTTTAATCAAAGAATTCTCCGCTACAGAATGATATGAATTTTATGTTCCATGCCGTCATCCGTCAGGGAAAATGATTGCTCTGCCTGTTTCGTGCCGTCGACAATTACTGTCATTTCTTTTTCCCGTTCTTGAACGCGGGTGACGGTTATATGATAAATTGTTTTTCCATAGCGGTAACGGATGCTGAATCCATCCCACTCTACCGGCATGCAGGGAACAAAGCATATCTTATTTCCCTCTCGTTTTAATCCAAGCAGATATTCAATAATCAGCCGGTATGTCCAGCCGGCCGCGCCGGTGTACCATGTCCATCCACCCCGTCCGGTATGCGGCGCGAAAGCGTAAACATCGGCCGCGACAACATAAGGTTCGACTTTATAGGTTTCAATGGCTTCACATGAATTTGCGTGATTTATGGGATTGATAATGGTCATAATTTCCCACGCCCGGTTATTATCTCCCAGAGAAGCAAAAGCCATGGCTGCCCAGACGGCGCTATGCGTATACTGTCCACCGTTTTCTCTTACTCCAGGCACATATCCTTTAATGTATCCGGGATTCAAATTGGATTTGTCGAATGGCGGATGCAAGAGTTGGATGATTCCGATATCTCTGCGAATAAGATGCTGACTCAGTGATTCCATGGCCAGACGCGAGTGATGGCCGTTACCCGCTCCGGATAAAACCGACCAGCTTTGGGCAATGGAATCAATCCGGCATTCCTGATTCTTCGCCGAGCCGAGCACGGTTCCGTTGTCGAAGAAAGCGCGCCGGTACCACAGGCCATCCCAGCCGTGCTGCTCAATGTTCAGCCGCAAGTCCAGAGCTTCTTTTTTACAATATTCTTCAAATGATGTATCCCCGCGCAGGCTGGCGATTTTCGCGAATTGTGTAAGAACTTCATAAAGGAAAAATCCCAGCCAGATGCTTTCGCCCTTTCCTTTTATGCCGACCATGTTCATGCCGTCGTTCCAGTCTCCGGAACCCATGAGCGGAAGACCGTGTTCGCCGAAACGCAACCCTCTTTTGATGGCTCGTATGCAGTGTTCATAAAGGCTGGCGGTTTGATAAGATCTGACCGGCAGGTCGTAATAAGAATCTTCCTCTATATTCAACGGACGACCGTTAATAAAGGGCACGGGTTCTTCCAGTATATCGGTGTCGCCGGTTCTTGATATGTAGTAGCAGGTTGTGAGAGGCAGCCAGAGATAATCATCGGAACATTGCGTGCGCACGCCGCGGCCCAGAGGGGGATGCCACCAGTGTTGAACGTCTCCTGCCTCGAACTGGCGGGACGCGGAAAGAAGAAGTTGATCACGCGCGAATTTCGGTTCGGCGTGGATGAGCGCCATAACGTCCTGTAACTGATCGCGGAAGCCGAAGGCTCCGCCTGATTGATAATATCCGGTTCGTGCCCAGAGACGGCAGGCCAGCGTCTGATATAGAAGCCAGCCGTTGGTAAGAATATTGAGAGAAGGATCAGGCGTCTTCACCTGTATAACATTAAGCTTGTCATTCCAATATTCGCTTACGGCTTTGAGCGCCTCACCGGCCGTTTCCGGGTCGCTGAAAAATTGCGCCAGCTTGCGGGCTTCGCTTACGTTTTGCGCCAATCCCAGAGTGAAGACGATTTCTTTTTCTTCTCCATCAACCAGCTCAAGCGGAACCTGAATTGCGGCACAGGGATCCAATCCGGCGCCGACTTTTCCGGAAAGATGATGTCTTTTCATAACAGCCGGATCTCTGAGCGTTCCGTTGCGTCCCAGAAATTCGGTGCGGTTGCCGGTTATGGTTCGCGTCGGCGCGCTGGTGTTAAAGAAGGCGATACGGTTGGGAAATTCCATGTTGTAGGGATTACGCGCGAAAATAGCGCCGCTTTGGTGATCAACGTCGGTAATGACATGCATTGCGGTTTTCGCTCTCAGGTCACCTAAAATCCATTCGACGTATCCCGTTAGGGAAATGCGCCTTGGCCGTCCTGTTACATTTTTTAGTCTGACTACGACGAATTTTACTGATGCGTCCAGAGCAGCGTAAACCAATACCTCGGATTGAATAAAACGCTCCGTGTGTTCGAAAACCGTATACCCGAAACCGTGACGGGTTACGTATGGCTCAAATCCGCGTCGGGGCAGGGGCGTGGGTGACCAGAAATGGCCCCGTTCATCATCACGAATGTAAAACGCTTCTCCGCTGCGGTCGCATACCGGATCATTGTGCCAGGGCGTAAGACGGAATTCATGGGCGTTTTCGGCCCATGTGTACGCCATGCCGCTTTCGGATACAACGGTGCCGAATGTCGGATTAGCCAGAACATTGACCCAGGGCGCCGGCGTTATCTGAGACCGGGAAGTGGAAATAACATATTCGCAATTTGCCGGGTCAAATCCACCCAGCCCGTTGAAGAACAGCAGGTCCTGACGCCGTGGTGCTGTCTTGGGCGTGGGTGCCGGTCGGTGCGTGCGGCTTGGTATCAGGCGGGGCACCGCGACTTTCAATCCGCCGCGTTGTTTGACCTGATTCGCCAGTTTACCTTGATGACCGGAGATAATGACATGAGCCACGGTCTGAAAAAGAATTCTGTCTTCTTCCGGCATCTGATCGGTATTCCTGACAAAAATTCCGCCGGGCTGATCTTTCATGTCAGCGACAATACCTGAGGAAACAAGTCCCATAATCTGATCATGCAGAAGCTGTCTGTATCCGGCGTGATCTTCATTCCAGATAACCAGATCAACGGCCAAGCCTTTCAGCCGCCAGTAGGTATGAGCCTGAATAAGCTGACGTGCCAGTTCCATATGGGATTGATCGGAAATTTTTAAAAGTACAATCGGTAAATCCCCGGATACCGCATACCCCCAAAGTCCGGATTGTCCCCGGCGATTTTCCATGATGGTGTTTGCTCCGGCGCGCATGGAATCATTCGGGTAGATGAGGCAACTGGCTATATGAGAATAAAGCTGAGCATCGGCATCCGTGGCATTGATTTGCCTGAGCAGCACCTGACTTTGCGTCCAGGCCATTTCAAAAACACGGTCGGCGATTCGCCTGTCCTGATATTTATCCACAAGATCCATGGCTTCTTCTCGGGTATTGCCAATGCCGAAAACCATGTCGATTGTGGCCGATTGCTCGGGCTCAAGCGTTATCCTGGATCTGATCGAAACAATCGGATCGAGCACGGAACCCTGACTGTCCGAAAGGGTTCCGAAAAGATTCATGGGCGGGTCCATGACTTGCGCGTCGCAGAGGGTTTTACCGCGACCGATAAAACGGGATCTGTCGGTTTCATAAGAAATCTGTTCAGTGTCCGTTCCGTGCACCGCCATTAAATGAAGCATCCAGGGATTCTTTTCATCTTCGGACCGCGGCCGCCGGGTGCAAAGAATGGCCCGGCGTTGTTCGATAATCTGCGTCTGGATGAAGAGATTGGAAAATGCGGGATGAATCTTATCGGCGGCCTGCTGCGTGATGACAACCTCTGCGTAACTTGTGATATCGATGGTTCTGCGAATCCGCGAGTGATTTGCTATGGTGGTGCGGCGAAGTTCAATATCATCTTCCGGCGAGACAACAATTTGCGTGTGAACGTCAAGGTCATGGTCATGGCGACGGAATTCAACGCGACCATCCGAAAAAACCGCTTCATAACGGAGCGGCTGCTTGAGGGTAGGTTGATAAGTCGTCGACCAGACATCTCCCGTTTTGACGTCGGTCAGGTAACAGAATATTCCGGAGTTGTCGCAGGTCACGTCTTCCCTGAATCGGGTAATGGCGATATTTTTCCAACGGCTGTAGCCGCCACCGGCATTGGTCAGCATGATGTGATATCGGCCGTTGGACAGAAGTTGTATTTCCGGAATGGTTGTGTCCGGGGTGTTGAAGATACGCACCGGCGTTTCCACCAGGTCCTGTTCCTTTTGCGTGCTGACCAGATCGGCCGGAGACGTATAGAAAGCGATGGCCTTGGGAACCATCTCCTGAAGCAGCAATAAGGTGGATTGAAATAATGGTTCCGCCTCGAATCGTTTTTGCATCGGCCGGTCCAGAAGTAAATAGGCCAGAGCGAGCAGAGTCATCCCTTGGTGATGTGCCATGTAGGAACGAATCACTGCGTTAGGTTGGTTGCGTGTCAAACGCGATGACGTATAATCTATCGCTTCATAAAAACCGAATGGTCCCTGAAATTTATTATCGGCGAGTTTTTCAAGATTCAAGCATGCTTTTTCCGGTTCCACCATCAAAGCCAACGCGGAAGCGTAAGGGGCTACAACCAAATCCTCCGTCAATCCACGCTTCAGACCCAGACCGGGCACACCGAAGGCGCGGTACTGATAATTGAGATGGCTGTCAAAGGCGTAATATCCCGATTCTGAAATACCCCAGGGAACGGAGCGTTTCTTTCCATACTCGATTTGCATATCAACGGCTGCTTTGTAGGTCTGATCAAGCAGGGAATCTTCATAGGTCGGCATGACTAAAAGAGGCATCAGGTATTCAAACATTGAACCGCTCCACGAAACCAGCACGGGCTTATTCTTGACGGTGGTTAACAATCTGCCCATGGCAAACCAGCTCTCCTGAGGGAGTTTCCCCTGTGCGATGCCAACGAAGTTGCTGAATCTGGCTTCTCCGGCCAGTAAATCATAGAAACTTGAGTCGCGCCGCCAGTTGCTGACGTTGTAGCCGATAGACAGGAGATTACAAGATTTGTCGAAAATAAAATCGTATTCTATGTTGGTAAAATCACTGCATTGACGCACCAGTGTTTCTAAGTCTTCCATCATCGTTACTGTCCGTTCGCCGGATTCAGCAACCAGGGTTTTGAGTTCTTTCACCTCCTTGGCTTCGCAGGCGTTAGACTCAGATTTTATTCTATCTTCGAGGGCAGACTCAAACACTTCAGCAAAATTGGATAAATCCCGCAATGTCATGATATCATTTAGTTGAGGCATTTCATTTACGATGTCCGGAAAATACGGTTTGAATATCCAGGGCGTTAGGAAAAGCAATTCATCAAGAGCGGCCATGGATTGGTCTGAGAATGCTTTTGCCCAATAGCCGGTTGAATTTTTATGATCCATGTCATCAGGATTGATGCTTTCGGTCATTTCTGTTGCCATGGCTGTTATTTTTTCCAGACAGGTCTTTGCCTCATGGAGCGTGGCTGGCGGCGAGGAGATCGCTTCATCCAGAATTTTCTTTAGCCGAGAAAGTTGTCCAGGAGAAGATTTTCCTGCTGTTTCCGTCCAAATTTCCAATGTGTCTTTGAGCCCGTCAAATATTTGCGGTTCGATAATTTTCTTATCGGGAATGGAAAGTAAGCCGGATCTCAAAATGAAGAGATAGCCGACGAGATTTCCGCTATCCACAGAGGAGACATACAAAGGCAATAACGGATCGAGCGATTGCGTGTCATACCAATTGTAAAAATGACCTTTGTGCCGTTCCATCGAAACCAGGGTGCGTAAGGTATTGGACGTGCGTTCAACAAACTTGAGCGTCGTTATATATCCAAAATCCAGGGCGGTCAGGTTGGCCAGGAGTGACAGACCTATATTGGTGGGTGATGTTCGATGAGCCACGACATTGACAGGATCTTCCTGGTAATTGTCAGGCGGCAGCCAGTTGTCTTCAGGGCCGACGAAATTTTCAAAAAACGCCCAGGTTTTGCGGGTAGTTTTTCTCAGGAAAGTAATCTGAGACGCGGAAAGCTTAGTTTCCGGGCGGCGTGCAGGCCTGCTGACCTTCCAGGCGATGGCCGGGGATAAACACCAGATCAGAATAAAAGGCGCCGCAAATATAAGACTTGCCGGCCGGGAAACAAGAATAGCGGTTGAAGAGACAGCGGCAATAAATGGAGCGAACCACATGTTTTTATAGTAACTCACAAGATCATGGCGCAGATGGCTGTTGGTATTCTCCGATGGATTCCATTCGAGCAGATTTTTACGAGAAATGAGCATTCGCCAAACGGTTCGCAAGACAGCGTCCGTATTTAAAAAGGCTTCGTAGGGAAGACAGGTCATGGTGAATAAAGCCTGAAAAAAAATATTGCCGGATTTTTGAGCTGCAGAAGTCAAATGATGAGATAAGATGACATGACGCGGCTTTTGAAAGATATTCATGACGGATGTAATGACAGCAGGAAGGATAATGATGCCCAGCACCGTCATGGTCCATAATAAGGGAGACGGCAGGAAGGTCCATCCCAGCAAAAGCAAAAACATTAAAGATACGGGAACCAGGCTTCTGCGCAAATTATCGGATATTTTCCATTGAGATAAGGTTGACAGAGGATTATCCAAGATTTTCCCGTCGGCGCTTGGCACTTTCGACATGACCCAGCGTGCGATTTGCCAGTCTCCGCGGATCCAGCGATGTCTTCGGCTGACATCGGCTTTGTAGTTTGAAGGATAATCCTCATAAAGCTGAACGTCGCTGATCAGTCCCGAACGGGCATAGCATCCTTCCAGAAGGTCATGACTGAGAATGTGATTTTCGGGCAGGTTCCCGTTAAGCGCTTTTTCGAATGCGTCAATGTCATAGATGCCTTTGCCGATAAAAGAACCTTCTCCAAATACGTCCTGATAAACATCCGAAACCGCTCTCGTGTAAGGGTCAATGCCTGAAGAACTTCCATGCATGATGGAATAAAGCGAACGGCGGACATCGGGTAAAGATACGGAAACCCGCGGCTGTAAGATGCCGTATCCTTCGCGGACACGTTTTTCCTTTTCATCGTATGTGGCCCGGTTAAGCGGATGCGCCATGGTTCCCACAAGTTGCCATGCCGCGTCCCGGGGAAGTTTTGTGTCGGTATCCAGCGTGATGATATACTTGACATTTCGTAATATGGTAGTATCACCGACAATCAGTGAAAAGAGATCATCAGATGGCCACTGTGTTTTCCCCCGCAGAAATGCGTTCAGATCCGACAGCTTGCCTCTTTTTCTTTCATAACCCATCCAGATATTTTCTTTGGGATTCCAGAGACGTGGCCGGTGAAACAGGAAAAAAATGTCTCCTTGCAGCAGGTTTTTGTATTTTTCATTCAGATTTTCAATGCCGTTTCTTACGAGATCTAAAAGTTTTTCATCATCAGGCAGGTTTTCGGTTTTGGCATCACGAAAATCGGTCAACAAAGCAAAGCGAAGATTTTCATCGCGATTGGCCAGAAATCGAACCTCTATGGATTCCAGAATATGAGCAATGTTTTTTTCGCCCAAAAGCATTGTCGGAATGGTAACGAGAGTGCGATATTCAGGCGGGATGTTTCGCGAAAAATCCATGCGCGGCAAAGGATAAGGTTTTACCAGAAGCGTTGACACCCAATTGACCAGCGCTACGCTTAAATGGCTTATGCCCAGAAAGGATAGCAATCCCAGCGCCGCCAGGAGCCAGCCGTTGATCCCTCCGGTATAAGCATATGACATCAAAACGCCCGTAAATATTATAGACAGAACTATGATGGAACCAACATAAATCGTGAGTGGAATCCGGCTGCAGAAGCGATTGATTATCTCCAGCGGCGATAAACGAATCTTGACCAGGTTCTGCAACTCTGATAATCCTTTATCGATGAGATAGTAACCGACATGTGCCGCCTTTTGGTTATGGTCGTTTTTTGCGCTGCCCTTACGGGCGAGAAGCACCGCCATCCGTGCAACTTCACTTTCGGATAAATTACTTTTTCTGGCTATTTTTTCCACTTCATGGCGGTATCGGTCGCGGGTGGGAAAATCCATTTTAACGTAAATATCCGACGGATCTTCGCGCAGGATTTGATCCACCGAGCACATGGTTTCCACAAATTCCCGCCAGTTCATTGTGCCCAGAAAGCGCAAACTGATGATATTGTTGCTCATGGAGACCTGATCGGCGGCCTGTTGCTGGCTTTCCAGATGCAAAAATCCATTAATGGTCTGTCCGTATTCGGCAAGATGCTGTTCTATCCAGGTCAGGGGAAGGGCCAGCGCAGGCCCCTGTCCCTGAAGTTGACGGGCTATTTCCGCGACAAAAGCGCCGACCATCGGCGGCTTGGAGCGGGCCATATCCGCTATTTCCAGAAACAAATTTTTGGGGTCCTTGTGGGCGGTCGCTGTCATTCTGCTCGCCCAGTAATCGGCTTCGTTGCGATTGATTCTGTCTTTGGATATGCGCGAAGCTATACGCCTGATATTTTCGATCAACGCGAGGCGCAGCATAATGGGGATTGCCCATAATTCACCGATTTTAAGCACGGTAACGGTCTGGTAGGACGATACGAATAAACTCAGTGTTTTCGCATCCACGCGGCCATCGCCGTGGGATATCATTTCCAGCGCGATGTCATATACCCGGGGCAGTTTTGCCGATGGTCCGTCCTCCAGGTGAGGCAGCTCCCTGCTGTAAACTTTCGGAAAGTGTCTTCGCGCTGTGCGAATCTGTTCCTCGATGAGATAAAAATTATCGAGAAACCACTCTTCTGCGGGGGTGATGCGACGTTTATCCAAAACGGCTTTTGTCAGTTTTTGCCGCACTTCAAAAAGAACATTTTCGTTTTCCGTCAATCGTTTCAGCAGTTGGTTGGAGGTACGTCCCTCTCCCAGGTTATGGGCGCCTGCTATCGTTTTTCCATGCCGGCGCATTTGCTTGGAACTGAATAATTCAGCACGGAATAACGCGTCGTCTGTTAAATTTTTATTCAGCGTCCCGCGGGTAAACAGTTTTTTAAAATGATCTAAATATTTCAGAAAAGATTTGGTTTCCAATGCTTCACGCCTCTTGAATAGTTCGAAGGATTGTCAAAAACTGATTTTTATACGATTGCTTAAAAAAATGTTATAAATATTTTAAGATCTTGTGCGACACGAAGACGTTTATTTGTTCGGCTTAAAATAAGGCAGCGCCAACTGCATTTTTTTCAGAGCTTGTTTTTCGATCTGACGGGCTCTTTCCCGCGAAATATTATACTTTTCCCCTATTTCCTGCAACGTTTTTGGATCATCCGCCATTACACGGTTGAGAATAATATAACTTTCTCTTTCGTTGAGATGGGCCAGCGCTCCGGCAATGTCGCGCTGAACCAAACTTTTTTCTTCATTTTTAATCAACGAGGTTTCCTGATTATCCCCCTCATAGGCAAGAAAATCAATATGAGAATTGCTGCTTTCGTCGTTGATCATTTCATGCAGGGAAACATCGCGGGCGCCCATGCGCAGATCCATTTCTTCCACTTCGGAGTCCTTTACCCCCAGGGATGTGGCAATTTCGCTGAATTCGGGATTTCTTTTGGAAAGCGTTTCCAGATCTTTTTTGGTCTGATTTAATTTAAAAAACAGCTTGCGCTGGGCTTGCGTCGTGCCGATTTTAACGATGCTCCAGGACTTGATGAGATAATTCTGAATATAGGCCCGAATCCACCAAACCGCGTAAGAGATAAGCCGGTAACCTTTTTCGGGGTCGAATTTTTTTACGGCATGAATAAGACCCACATTGCCTTCTTGAATTAAATCCGCCAGTTTGAAACCGTAGTTGCGATATTCGTGGGCAATCTTGACCACAAAACGGAGATTGGAAACAATTAATTTCTCAGCAGCGGTAACATCGCTGTCTTTTTTTAAACGCATGGCCAGCTTGAATTCCTCTTCCGGAGTTAAAAGGGGAAAGCGATTAATTTCAGATATATATAGATTAAGGGTGCCGGTTATTACAGGTAGTTCCAAAGATCGGTCATCTCCTTTGATTTTATTCTTAAATATTATCTGACTATAAATTGACGGTCAAGATAATTATGAATTATCAATTTCTCAACGATGCGTATCGGTATTGGCAAATCAAATCCTTGTCTTGCGACCGTGCTTATTTCGCGTTGACAACAGGGCAAGTTTTGTTTATTAAAAACGCGTCTTACCGAATAAATAGCATCAAAAAAGTTTTCACAAATTAAGTTTTTACAAGGAAAGGAAGATAAAATAAATTTGTCCCTTTTTCTTTACAAATGAGGGGTCTTCTCTTTAGCTAAATGTGGTGCACTTTGAAGTGGAATTCACCTTATTATTTTGACGTATAGTAATTGTTGAGTTTATCTACAAGTCCTAAATAATTCAGCATGCGTCTGAGCGATGTTACACGTCGAGAATCTATGGTTCGGAAATTAAACTTCGCGTCCAAGCATTGCCTTTAACATCATAGTGTATTTTCCCACAGTGCTTTTCTTGTTTTGATAGATGACACTGTAAAGCTCTTCAATATCTTTGGGGGGCACGAACTCTTTTTCTTTGCGGGAAAGTGACAATGATTTCGATTTGCATGTGGATACGCAAAGACCGCAGCCGATGCATTTGCGCTCATCGATGGCTATTGCTTTGGCTGTTGCACTGGTGTCGTCATAAATGATGGCCTGCATGTGGCAACGCTTTTTACAGATCCCGCATCCGGTGCATGTCTCCGTCTTCAATACTGCCCGGTAGTTGCTTTCGACAAAATCCACCGAGCGGGGCATCATGCTCACCAGCTCCATTATCCCGCAACAGCAGCCGCAGCACGAACACACAAATTGTGCATCCTGCATAGATGACGGCATGAGGACGAGACCATCTTTTTCGTTCTGATCCAATATCTCAAAAGCTTCTTGCTTTGATATTGTACGTCCCCATCCTTCATTGCGATCATAGATGTCGTAAAAATCGCGAAATCCGATGCAGATTTCCCGTCGGTCGGTTACTTCGCAGTGCTTTCCTAGCTTGTCTTTGCTCATCTTGCAGATGCATTTGGTTACGCCGATACGATCCTGGGCCTGATCGACAAGTTGCCTAATGTCGTCATAAGTGGCAATAGAAAGTTGCGGAGTAACGCTGGCTTGAATAGGTATCACCCGCATCTGCCGCACCTTTGTAGCATAATACTCGGTTGAATATCCCTGCATCATATAATCCCGCGTATCCAGATAGAAACTGGGCGTTGAACGGGTAACCATCATTTCATACATGCCAATGATAAATGGATGACATGCATAGCGCTTTTGCTCACCCGACACGGATGAGAAAATACTTCCTTTATTGGCCATGGATTCTATCAGTTCCTGGAACTGCCCTTCAGCGTAACCTTTCTGCCGGGCGCGTTGATAGATCTCATCAAATGTTTCCAGACGCCACCCGATATTCAGTGCTGCCTGAGCCTCTTCGGCGGTAAAAAAACGCGCCAGCAGGCGTAACTCAACCCCTGTAAGGGTTGCCGGATATCCCACAGGCATTGTGTTCAGATGTTTCTGCAATGCGCGATATACCTTGCGTGCGTCTGATTTGATGCGTAATCCGTTCTTTACTCCATTTATTAAATTACTCATACTTTTCCTCCTTTATTGGAATAGTATCCTCTGTTCATGGTATAAAAACAGAGACAGGTCTTGAGAAATAACTTTTCAGCCTCCAATCAACACGACAAATCTTTTTTTAGTAAAACATGCAGAACCAAAGGTATCATCGAACACCCTCCGCACATTGTGGGATGTAGACTAAGAAATTTTAAGAGATAGATTCACTTTGTTTTGAGAATAATACGCCTTTTAAATTACATTGCAAGGAAATACTTTTTAAATGTTAGGAGCAAATAGGACTTTTCTATTTGCTCCTAACACCACGTACATTTGGTCATGGAGGCGACAGCAGGAGGTGCGTTTTCCCAGATCATGAAAGGAATCAACCTGTCTTATGCTCATCATTATAAGAACAGATACAAGCATACAGGACATTTTTGGCAGGACCGATTTAAGAGCATCGTGATATCGAAAGATGAATACTTATTGGCGTGCGGGAGTTATGTGGAATTGAATCCTGTACGGGCACGGATGGTAGAAGATCCGAAGGAATATCGTTGGAGCAGTTACAGGGCGAAGGCATGAAAATGGAGTCAAGTCGTTGCTTGGCTCATGTCAGGGTAGCAGATTGCTTTTACGAATCAACATCAACTGACACTCAAAAGCTTCGAAAAAAGTTCGCTGCGTTTATGGATACCGATCATCTTAAAAATGCATTTTAAATGATCTTTGACGGTGAATGCGCTGATGCAGAGATTTTTGGCGATGTCATTGTTGGAATGCCCATATGCGGCCATCAGGGCTATCTGACGCTCTCTGGATGTCAAATCGAATTCTTTCAGTCTCTGAGTCATACAGGTGGCATCTGTCAATCGTCTCATGAATATAATTTTCAACGGCGAGCCGTTCTGACAGGGAATATTTCTGACATAATAAATGAATGCGGGCGTTTTCACAAAAATGGATTCCTTGCCTTGAAGCATTTGAAGTATTTTTCTCAGAGGATAGATTGTTAAAACACTTTGTGCTTCCTTATTGGCATAGGTCACACATGGATTTTTCTTCTCGTAATTGCTGACAAAAATAACGCCGGTTTCTTTAACGGCATCCAGGGATTGGATGAACTTATCAAACTGCCTGGATTTTTGGATAAAGTCCATGGTTGAAATATCGGTTCCGAGGGAAAGGTAATACGAGAAGCCATTGACCTTGATACGTTTTGTATTGAACAGCATGTAACCCATGCCGTTTTTTCTCGACTTGAGTTTTACTACAAGGCTCTGGTCATCGCCGCTCTCTCTTAATCTCTTCCGAAAAGCCAGTCTTTCCTCGGTACTGATCAGGTCCAATTCCAGAGGCGTTCTGCCGATGACGTCTTTGCGCCGCAGTCCGAAATATTTCAGAAAGGCATTGTTTACATCCACGTAAGTTGCATCGTTGACTTTCGCGATAGATATGGGATTGGGCGATAGCTGGAAGACGTCACTGAGAAAAGCGTTTTGTTTTTTGCTGACCATATAATACTGCGTTTATCAAAAATCATTTTAATTGAGGGTCTTATATTATAAAATGATGACGGATGCAATCCCTCAAAAGAGGAATATTTACTATTTTAATTAAAGTCGTTTATCATAAAAAAATAATCATAGCGGCAGCGGATATTTCATTTTTTCGGCGCAACTCGGAGAGTCTGATGGTTTCTGAAAAGAATAAAAACAGCCTCATCCCACCTTGACAGAGGCCCGAATTATGCTTATTGTATTTAAAAATTAAAAATAAGGTGAAGGCATGAAATCGATCAATAAAACGATTGTGGAACATGGTGTAAAGATAGCGCATGAAATCAAAGCGAATGCACTGTTGGTTTGTGTCGACGTAATCAATGACCTAACCCTGATCATTGATGAAATGAAAAAAGACATCGGTTTTATTATTGTTTCCCGCGAAGATGAGGAAATTTCCGAAGAGATGAAGAAAAATGCGCAGGTCTTGTACATCCCCAATGTCAATTTAACCCGTGTGGGGAAAATAAAAATTGCCATTGCCAAAGGGATCGTTCTGGGAATTTTGAAGAGAGGCGATAAGGTCGTTTGTTTGAGCGGTGTGCCGAAATTCGGTTATACCGACAGCATTTTTGTGATTGATGTGGGGAAAGAGTTTGAAATTTTAACATCAGATTTTATCAGTGATGTTCTTGAAAACGTCCGTCCGGAGGTGTTCAACGTTGTTTTGAATATCGCGCTGGAACTGGCCGCTCAGGGCAGGGAAAGCAGAAAGGTGGGAACAATATTTATATTGGGCGACGATGAAAAAGTCATGCAGTTGTCCCGTCAGATGATTATCAATCCGTTCTCCGGGTATTCAGAGGATCAGTTAAATATTCTGAATCCGGAACTGGAAGAAACCATCAAGGAACTTTCAGCGATTGACGGAGCATTTGTCGTCAAGGAAAACGGCGTGCTGGTAACCGCCGGAAGGCATCTCAGCGCCGCCTTGGATAGTAAGGATTTTCCACCGGGGCTGGGCAGCCGTCACATTGCGGCCGCCGGTATTACAAGCTTAACCAAGGCTGTCGCCATCGTTATTTCCGAATCTTCGGGAAACGTGACTGTTTTCAAGAATGGTAAACTGTTTGTGACAATTGAAAAACCCGTGGAATAATGACACTCGCTGACTATAGGAAGCGTAAGTTGTAGTGAGATTCTCTGAGAACGAGTCCCGATAAATTGAGACGAAGTTCGAAGAGCAAATCGAACTATCTAAGCCCGATTCATCGGGATTGGAAACTATCCCCTGAGTGAAACAATTGGGGATTTAGAACTTTAAATTAAATCATAGGGTATAGAATATGCGTTTTGATAAATTTACCTTAAAGGTACAGGAAGCTTTGCAGGAAGCTCAGTCGCTGGCCGGTTCGATGGAGCATCAGTCCATTGAACCGGAACATCTGCTCGTTTGTTTTTTGCGACAGGAAGACGGCATTGCCGGAGCTATGATCAACAAACTTAATGCCTCGCCTCAAAAGATTGAAAGAGAACTGGAAAGTTATCTGAAAAAACAGCCGAGTGTCGGAGGTGCCGGCGCCGGACAGGTTTATCTGGGAGGAAGGCTTAATAAAATATTTGATAAGGCGATGACCGAAGCGGCTCAACTCAAAGATGAATACGTCAGTGCTGAACATGTGCTGGTGGTTATTGCTGAAGAAAAGGAAGGCCAGGCCGGAAAAATCCTGCGTCAGGCCGGTGTGACCAAGGATAATATTTTCAAGGTTCTGAAGGATATTCGCGGTAATCAGCGCGTAACCGATCCGAATCCGGAGGGCAAGTATCAGGCGCTTGAACGATATGCCAGGGATTTCAACGAACTGGCGAAGAAAGGTTCTTTTGATCCGGTCATCGGACGCGATGAGGAAATCCGCCGCATTATGCAGGTACTTTCCCGCCGGACCAAGAACAATCCGGTATTGATCGGTGAGCCCGGGGTCGGCAAGACGGCCATTGTCGAAGGTCTGGCGCAGCGTATTGTAAACGGCGACGTGCCTGAAAATCTGAAAAACAAACGTGTTGTCGGTTTGGATATCGGCGCCCTGGTGGCCGGCGCGAAATATCGCGGCGAGTTTGAGGAGCGTTTGAAAGCGGTATTGAAGGAAGTCATCAGCGCCGAAGGCGAGATCATTCTTTTTATCGATGAAATTCACACCATGGTGGGCGCGGGCGCGGCCGAAGGTTCGGTGGACGCTTCCAATATGCTCAAGCCTGCTCTGGCCAGAGGCGAGCTGCGTTGCGTGGGTGCGACAACGCTCAATGAATACCGCAAATATATCGAAAAGGACGCGGCTTTGGAGCGGCGTTTCCAGCCTGTGCTGGTCAAGGAACCGACTGTTGAAGATACGATTGCCATCCTCCGGGGATTAAAAGAACGTTATGAGGTTCATCACGGTGTGCGGATAAAAGATTCCGCCATTATCTCTGCGGCAACGCTTTCACATCGTTATATCACGGACCGTTTTCTGCCGGATAAGGCGGTTGACCTGATTGATGAATCGGCCTCCCGTCTCAGAATTGAATTAGACAGCATGCCTTCGGAGATTGATGCGATTGACCGCAAAATGATTCAACTGAAGATAGAACTTCAGTCTCTGAAAAAAGATACGGATAAGACCGCCAAGGAAAGACGCGATAAGATTGAAAAAGAAATTGCTGAACTGAAGTTCAGCATGGATCAGATGAAAGTCCACTGGTCAGCGGAAAAGAATATCATCAAAAAAATTCAGACGATTAAAAGCCAGGTGGAAACTTTAAAAATAGAAGAGGCTAATGCCCAGCGAGAAGGCAATCTGGAGAAAGCAGCGGAAATTCGTTACGGGAAACTGGTTGCGCTGGATAATGAACTTCAGAAAGATCAGAAAAAACTGGAAGAAGTCCAGAAAAGCAATCCGATGCTCAAGGAAGAAGTGGATGCGGAGGACGTCGCGGAAGTTGTTTCCAACTGGACAGGCATACCGTTGGCACGCATGATGGAAAGCGATGTGCAGAAGCTAATTCATATGGAAGAACGCTTGAAGCAGCGGGTCATCGGTCAGGATGAAGGCATCGCCGCCGTATCGGCCGCTTTACGCCGGGCGCGATCCGGGTTGCAGGATCCGAATCGTCCCATCGGCTCGTTTATCTTTCTGGGACCGACCGGTGTGGGTAAAACGGAGCTGGCGCGGGCTCTGGCGGAATTCATGTTCGATAATGAACAGGCGATGATCCGTATTGATATGTCGGAGTACATGGAAAAGCACGCGGTGGCCCGTTTGATTGGCGCTCCGCCCGGTTATGTCGGGTATGATGAAGGCGGTTATCTGACCGAAGCCGTGCGCCGCAAACCTTACAGTGTTTTGCTTTTCGACGAAATTGAAAAAGCGCATCCCGATGTTTTCAATATTTTATTGCAGATTCTGGATGACGGACGCTTAACTGATGGGCATGGTCGAACCGTTGATTTCAAGAATACAATCGTCATCATGACATCCAACGTAGGCAGTCAGTGGATCCAGGATCCATCGATTGACGAGGAGGAAAAAAAGAACCGTTCGATGGAGGCGCTGCGGGCAACCTTCAAACCGGAATTTCTAAACAGAATAGACGACATCATTATGTTCTCTGCGCTGAAGCTCGAAGACATTTATAAGATCGTTGATATTCAGATGAGCTTGATTGATAAACGTCTCAGCGAACGCAAGATGAGCGTTGAATTAACAGAAAAGGCGAAAAACTATATAGCCGGACAGGGGTACAGTCCGGTTTACGGTGCGCGGCCGCTGAAACGCTCACTGCAAAAACTGATTTTGGACCCGTTGGCCATGGAGATTCTTGTGGGTAAATTTGCCGAGGGAGATAAAATCCTGATTGATTTATCCCAAAAAGGCGAAATAACTTTGACGAAAAAATCTTAAATATTCTTTACGTAAGGGGAGGAAGGAATCGATGGAAGAGAAGAAAAAAGATTCTGGATTTGTGGTAAAAGACAAACGTCATTTTGGAGAATCGGCTGAAGATAAGCCGCAGGAGGAAACAAAAATGGCGGCAACTGAAGAAAAAAAGGAAACAGCGGAACAGACTATGAACAATGAAGCTAATTATCCTCCCGTTAATTTCACTAATTTTGTTTTATCGTTGAGCACGTCGGCTTTATTTCATTTCGGAGATTTTGCGGAGGTTGAAGGTGCCAAGCCACAGAAGAATCTACAGGCCGCAAAGCAGACGATAGATATTCTGGATATGCTCCATGAGAAAACAAAAGGAAATCTTGATAACAATGAAAGCAGTTTGATCCAGGGAGTTCTCTATGAATTGAAAATGCGTTACGTAAAAGAAAAGGTTTGAAATGCACTGGATCGCACCGGCTAAGGTCAATCTTTTCCTGCGCGTTTTACGAAAACGCACGGATGGTTATCACGATATTTTTTCTTTGATGCAGAAAATCTCTCTGCATGATGAACTGATTTTTTCTTCCCGCCCTAAAGGCATTGTTCTTCATTGTCCCGGAACGAATTTACCGGCCGACAAATCAAATCTGGTATTCCGTGCCGCAAAGGCCATTTTTGATTATTGCAATTATGTTCGTGGAATGGAAATTACTCTCATTAAAAGAATACCCATGACTGCCGGTCTGGGTGGAGGAAGTTCCGACGCAGCGACAACATTGATAGCTTTAAATAAAATCTGCTCTTTCAAATTAAAAAAGAGTGAATTGATTAAAATAGGATCAAAAATAGGGGCGGATGTCCCCTTTTTTATTTTTGGAAATGCGGCCTTAGCGACTGGAATAGGTGATAAACTAAAGCACTTGCGAAAGTTACCGCCATTAAACCTTCTTTTGATAAAACCAGGGTTCGAACTGTCCACAAAAATGGTTTATAAAAATCTCAATTTAAGATTGACAAGTGGGAAAAATAATTATAGCATTCCGCGAATTTTGGATCTGAGCGACATAATTCAGGTATTGCATAATGACTTGGAGTCAGTTTCAATGAAAATACATCCTGAATTGGCCGATTTGAAGAAGTTGTTGCTCAGCCACGGTGCGCTTGGCGCATTGATGTCGGGTAGCGGTCCCACAGTCTTTGGTCTTTTTAGGAACGGAAAAGAGGCAAGAAAAGCCCTGGAAGTTATAGCGAAAGAAGTTTCCGGTCAGTATAAGGTTTTTCTTGCCAAGTCTTTGTAATTATTCATCTTCCTTCTAAGATTGTGAACAAAACCCTTCATTGAATAAGTTTATTGG
Organism: Syntrophaceae bacterium UBA6255; assembly: GCA_002441205.1. Lineage (GTDB taxonomy): Bacteria > Desulfobacterota > Syntrophia > Syntrophales > Smithellaceae > Smithella. Next base: position 44,170 of record DJVN01000133.1, read on the forward strand.
GGCGTCGTCAAGCGGTAAGACACAGGATTTTGGTTCCTGCATTCGGAGGTTCGAATCCTCCCGCCCCAGCCAGTAAAAATTGCGGAGAATTATTTAAATGTTGGAAAGAATTAGGGTATTTTCCGGGAATGCCAATAAGGAACTGGCTGAAAAAATTTGTGATGTGTTAGGTGTTTCTCTGGGTAAAGCCAATGTAACAACTTTCAGCGATGGAGAAACCCGTGTAGAAATCGATGAAAATGTCAGAGGCATGGATGTTTTTATCATCCAGTCCACCTGTCCGCCTGTCAATGTCACGTTGATGGAACTGCTCATTATGATTGATGCGATGAAAAGAGCTTCCGTGGACAGAATAACGGCGGTTGTTCCCTATTATGGATATGCCCGACAGGATAGAAAGGTGGCTTCCCGCGCACCTATCACGGCAAAATTAGTGGCGGATTTAATTACTGCCGCCGGTGCCAACCGGGTTTTAGCCATGGATTTGCATGCGGGTCAGATTCAGGGATTTTTCAATATTCCCGTAGATAATCTTTTTGCCAAACCGGTATTGCTGGAATACATGAAGAAAAATTACATGAATAATACGGTTATTGTTTCTCCCGATGCCGGTGGCGTTGAAAGAGCCAGATCTTTCGGAAAAAGACTGGGAGCGTCTCTGGCAATTATTGATAAAAGAAGAGAAGGGCCGAACGAAGCTGAAGCAATGAATATTATAGGTGATGTAAAAGACAAAAGAGTCATTATTCTTGACGATATGATTGATACGGCAGGAACCGTTGTACAGGCCGCAAGCGCCATGAAGAAAGAGGGAGCCTTGGAAACTTCTGTTTGTTGCACGCATCCTGTATTGTCGGGGCCGGCTCTGGAGCGTATCGAAAATTCTGATATTAAAGAAGTTATTGTAACAGATACCATACCGCTTAGTGATCGGGCGAAAAAATGTAAAAAAATAAAAGTTTTATCGGTATCCGGAATTTTAGGCGAGGCCGTGCGCCGTATTTATTACAATGATTCCGTAAGCTCATTATTTATATAGTTATATAGGAGGAACAAATGGAGGTAACAGATTTAGCGGCTCAAGTTCGTAAGGAACAAAAGAAAGGACCATCCCGCCGTTTAAGGGATAAGGGATTTGTGCCGGCTGTTTTTTACGGCCGCTCTGCTGAGAATATCCTGCTGGCAGTTAAGAATGATGAACTGATTAAATTAAAGAAAGACAAAAAAGACCATGCTTTTATCAAACTGATCATTGATGATGGCGGAAATAAAAAAATCGAGAAGCTTTCATTAATCAAGGAACTACAGGTACAGCCTTTGACAGGAAAACTTTATCATGCTGATTTTTATGAAGTGGATGAAAAACGCAAGATAACCATGGATGTATCGTTGCGTTTTGTCGGCAAGGCCATCGGCGTGGAAACCGGCGGTGAATTACAGCATTTAAAACGGGAAGTAAAGATTTCCTGTCTGCCGCTGGATCTTCCGGATCATATCGATGTGGATGTTACTAATTTGGCTATTGGCGATTCGGTAAAAATCAGAGATTTAAAAGTTGCGGAAGGAATAACACTGTTGGACAGGCCGGATACGTCGGTTGCTTCTGTGGCAGTCATCAAGGTAGCTAAAGTTGAGGAACCTGCGAAAGAAGAAGCTGCGGCTGCTGAAGAAGGCGCTGCAGCAGCTGAAGGGGAAGCTCCGGCTGCTGCTTCGGCAGAAAAGGGGAAAGCTGCTCCATCAGAAAAGGGGAAGTAATTTTACAGAAAAAACTTTTAATCGGGTGAGAACGGGTGCTTCTCTCGAATTTAAAGAAAATATTTTTCGGGAAATTTGACGAGAAGGAGCAAGTCATGAATCTGGTTATCGGTCTGGGTAATCCGGAGACCCGTTATAGATACACAAGGCACAACATCGGTTTTATGGTTTTGGAAGAAATTGCCGCCCGGTGGGAAGTTCCTTTAAAACAAAAAAGTTTTAATGCTCTTTGGAATAGGGGTAAAATAACCGGAAAGAATGTGCTGTTGGCAATGCCTCAAACATATATGAATTTGAGCGGAAACTCGGTCAGAGCCTTGCTCGCATTCTTTAAGGTGGATGTGGCTAATTTGATTGTAATTCATGATGATCTTGATTTGCCGTTCGGTAAAATTCGACTCAAAGTCGGTGGAGGTGATGCCGGTCATAAGGGTTTGAAATCAATCATTGCCAGCCTAGGGTCTGCGGATTTTATGCGTGTTAGAATGGGTATCGGAAAGCCTTCCGAGAAAACGCCGGTTGAAGATTATGTTTTACAAAAGTTTAACTCGGATGAATCAGCTCTGCTGGAACAAATCATTCAATCCGCATCTGAAGCGACCGCTGATATCATTAAATCGGGTATGCAACAAGCTATGGCTAAATACCATACAAAAAATATAAGCATTTAAAAGGAGGAAATAGTTAATGTTTAAAAACACAAGAAGTATCTGGACATTTTTACTAAGCGGCATGATGGTTATGTTGCTTGCCGGTGCAGCTTTTGCCGGTGAGGCAAATATCCAACTGCCCGACTTGACCCCAATTACCTTTTTGGGAGGCGCCCTTTCAGGGTTAACAATTCTTAACGTAGGATTGATTATTTGCTTGATCGGTATGGCTTTCGGCATTCTTCAATACGTACAGACGAAGAACCTGCCCGCTCACAAGGCCATGCTGGATGTTTCCCAGACCATATGGGAAACCTGCAAGACCTATCTTTTCCAGCAGGGCAAATTTCTTATGGGTCTGTGGATTTTGATTGCAGCGTGTATTGTTTACTACTTTGGCGTCCTGGAACACATGCCTGCGACGAATGTAATCATTATCATGATTGCATCTATTGTCGGTATTCTCGGTTCATATATCGTGGCCTGGTTCGGCATCCGCATCAACACGGTTGCCAATTCCCGCGCCGCTTTTGCATCACTATCCGGTGATCCTCTCAATATCGTCAACATCTGCCTGCGTTCCGGTATGAGCGTCGGTCTTCTGCTGGTCAGTATCGAACTGTTCTTCATGATCATCATTTTGGCCTACATCCCCAGCAATCTGGCTGGTGCTTGTTTCATCGGATTTGCCATCGGTGAGTCGCTGGGTGCATCCGCTTTGCGTATCTGCGGTGGTATCTTCACCAAGATTGCCGACATCGGGTCCGACCTGATGAAAATCGTTTTCCATCTGCCGGAAGACGATCCTAAAAACCCCGGTGTTATCGCCGACTGTACGGGCGACAATGCCGGTGACAGCGTTGGCCCCACGGCTGACGGTTTTGAAACCTACGGTGTTACAGGGGTTGCTTTGATCGCTTTTCTGGCTCTGGCTTTGGCTTCTACTCCGGAAATGGGAGGAAGATTGATCGTCTGGATTTTTGCCATGAGAATCCTTATGATCCTGACTTCTCTTGCTTCTTATTTTGTCAATCACGCTATCAGCAAAGCGGCATTTGCGGGAAAGAAAGACTTTAACTTTGAACATCCTTTGACTAATCTGGTTTGGATTACTTCGATCGTTTCCATCGGCGTAACTTTTGTTGCCAGTTATTATTTGCTCGGTGATCTTACTGAACAATATGCTGAATTGTGGTGGGCTCTGGCGACAATTATCAGTTGCGGAACCATCGCCGGTGCTTTGATTCCGGAATTTACAAAAATCTTCACCAGCACGTCGTCCCGTCATTGCGAAGAAGTTGTCAATGCTTCCAAACAGGGCGGCGCTTCGCTGAATATTCTTTCGGGTCTGGTGGCCGGTAACTTCTCCGGTTTCTGGCTTGGGTTGGTTATCGCCGCGTTGATGCTGATTTCTTATATGGTATCCAAAAACGCGTCGGTTATGGCAATTATGCCGGAAGCGTTTACGTTTGCGGCGCCGGTTTTTGCTTTCGGTCTGGTGGCCTTCGGTTTCCTCGGCATGGGTCCCGTGACCATCGCTGTGGACAGCTTTGGTCCTGTTTCCGACAATGCGCAGTCCATTTATGAACTGTCAATGATTGAATCACGCGCCGATGCCAAAGACATCGTTAAAAAAGAATACGGCATTACACCTGATTTTGAATTGGCCAAGCACTTCCTGGAATCTGCTGACGGTGCGGGCAACACATTCAAAGCCACAGCCAAGCCCGTATTGATCGGAACCGCCGTTGTCGGCGCGACCACCATGGTTTTCGGTATCATCATTCTGCTTGAAGGTCTCTTCGGCAATGTTGTCGCGAAACTTTCCCTGGTTCAGCCGGAAATCATTCTCGGCTTGATCATGGGCGGTGCGGTCATTTACTGGTTTACCGGCGCCTCCATTCAGGCGGTCGTTACCGGAGCTTATCAGGCGGTTGTGTTCATTAAAAAGAACATCAATCTGGATAAGAAAGAAGCGTCGATTGAAGATTCTAAAGAAGTCGTCAAGATTTGTACCCAGTACGCTCAGAAGGGTATGATTAATATCTTCATCGTTATTTTCTTCATGACCTTGGCTCTTTCATTCTTCAACCCCTATTTCTTCATTGGTTATTTGATCGGTATCGCTTTCTTCGGTCTGTTCCAGGCGATCTTCATGGCCAATGCCGGCGGTTGCTGGGACAACGCTAAGAAGATTGTTGAAGTTGATCTGAAGATGAAAAACACGCCGCTGCACGAAGCCAGCGTTGTGGGCGACACTGTCGGCGATCCCTTCAAGGATACCTCTTCGGTCTCTCTGAATCCGATCATCAAATTCACAACGCTTTTTGGATTACTGGCAACGGAAATTGCAGTTACCATGACCAATGCGAATTTGAAGCTTGGTCTGGCTGTAGGATTTTTTCTGATTGCACTCATCTTCGTCTACCGTTCGTTCTACGGCATGCGAATTTCCAGCGAAAAACTGGGTGAGTAATCAGTAGTTTAACCATTAAACTTAAAAAGGCGCTCCTTTGCAGGAGCGCCTTTTTTTATTTCTCTCTGCGCAGTTGCTATTTTTTGTTAAGTTGTTCAAGAACTTTATCGCTGATATCAGTTCCCCCTGTAATAATAATTTGTTTATCCAGAACGATTTCGACCCCTATGTTTTTAACAACAACTTCAGTTGCTTTTACGATATCATTTTGAATATCATTCGTCATTTTCTTTGAGGATTCCATAAGGTCATTTCGCTTAATCTCTATTTCTTTTTGAAATTTTTCCGCCAGTTTTCTTAGATCTCCATCTGACATTTTATTTTCTTTTTCTTTTTCATATAGTTTTTGCTTTTTTGTTATTTCTTCCTGGATAAGTAGCTCCTTTTTTTTGAGATCATCCTGAACTTTTTTTGTCTTTTCATAGTTTGTAAAAACTTTCTGATAGTCAATATATGCTATCGTTGTCGCATTTACTGAATAAGCCATCATTAGCATGATAAATACAGTGATGATCATTGCTGCTGTTTTTTTCATTTCCCATTTTTCTCCTTTTTAATTTTAAAATTTTATTATCATAATATCACATTAATTAACATTGAACATTTCCCTGAGCATCATCTCTGTGCCGAAATAAGGATTGTTCAATGTATTAATTCTTTTGTCTTTACCCTTCAACATTAAGGTTAAGAAATGAAGTTCTCTTTCATCCATGGAAACACTTTTTGTTCCGGCAATATAATAGAGATCATTAAAAACGCCTGATATTTTTGGAGAAACTTCTGGAAATATTAATTTCAGCGTATTGTAGTTTATAACCTGAGCATCGGGTATGGGCCTGTAAGACCATTGAGTGAATATGCCGTTTTTATTCAGTGCTTTTTTTACCAGTTTGTAGAACTCAAGAGTATATAAATTACTGGAATAAACGACGGAAGGATGTTCAATATCCATGATGATAACGTCATATTTATTTTTGGTTTTCATCAAATATTTGTAGCCATCATTGAAAATAAGAGTCACCTTGGGATTTTCCAGAATATAATCGGTGAAAACATCAAAACATTTTGTTGCCTTCGGCATGGCCGGATTTATTTCAACCACATCAACCGATTGAACTTTCCGGTTTTTTGCTATTTCATTAAGCGTAAATCCGCAACCGAGACCTATATTCAAGACTTTCAGATTATTTCTGTTGATGGAATTCAGGGATATATCGGCAAAATTGATTTCGCTTATTTCTTTCTGTTTAAATCCCTCCGTTGAGCATTGCACCCTGGTGTCAATATATAAATACCGGTGCTGTTCCTTATCAAATACCTCGTCGAACACGCTCAGTGCTCCATATGGCGAGTGAGAAAAAAATATTTTATTCTTAATTTTTACTTTTTTGAAATACTGCGATCCTGTTTTGTTTTGAAAAAGAAGGTTATCCTGGAGAATATATTTTTCTCTGTTTTCTTTGTTTAGATAGATCTTTGCGCTGCTTTCCAAGGGATTGATTGCCAGATAAAATCCCAAAGCAGCCATGAGGTAAAAAAACACCATAAAGACGAATTTTTTATTCCGCTGAAAATAAATAAGCAAACATATGAGTAAATTTACCAATATAGAAAAGAATATCAAAGTCTTTATGCCCCAGAACGGAATAAAAAGAAATCCGCTTAACAATGCTCCCAAGACAGCTCCGAAGAGATCGAAGCCGTATATAACGCCTATTTTTTCCGGTAATTGTTCGATGTTGTCAATGGACATAACGATGATTGCCGGGAAGACCATTCCCATTAAAATTGTCGGGAAAATAAGATAAAAAAAACTGATGATGAGCTTGTTGATAAGCAGCATCTGAGCCGAATCAATCACTGGATACAGTAGATTAAAAATAAAGGGCACCACATCATAATTGGGGAAAATTAAAACCGCGTAAAGCGCGATAAGCAATTGTGATACGAAAATAAATTTTTTTATATCGGCAATTTTTTTTTCAAACTTACTAAAAATAAAACTTCCCAGTCCTATTCCAAAAAGAAAAATGGAAATAACGCTGGACGCTGTAATCGTGCTTTCATTAAAAAAATAGTATAAAACTTTTGTCGCAGCAATTTCATAAGCTAAACTAACAAAACCGGCCAAAAAAGCCACGGCCAGTAGCAGCTTGAAATTTGGATAATTTTTGTTTTCGATATGAGTGCCTGTCATTTATTTTGTTAATATCTCAATAAATAAATTATATCAATATTTATAAGTAGTATTAAGCACAACCAGAACAACGAAGATAGTATTGAAGAAATAAGCTTACTGTATTTGAAACAGAAATTTATTAAACGTTTTGATGAGTGTGAAATTCATTTAATATTGTTTGTCCGTTAAACTGTAAATATTGGGGTGAGTACATACTTCATAATATTTTTTTAATATTTTTCCGGCAACATCCAGTGCGCTGGGATTGACTTTGTGAATAAACGCTTCCCGAATGGCAATACGCTGGAAATTGCCGTTGGCCAGAGGAACCTTCCCTGTGTATAATTTTACAATTTCATCATGTTCTGACGGATAAATGAATGTTTGCAGGTTTATTTCCTGGTTAAGCTTGTTGAAGCCTTCTTCGTTGAGTTCAATTCCATTAACATTATAACGATAAGTAGAGTCATCTATTGCCGTATCGGTCATTTCTTCTGATTCGTTTTCAAAAACAAATAAATTAAAAATGTCATTCTGGCTTTTAAATATCTTCCGCAGCATTTTATCGCAACTGGACATGCGATCCGCCTGATTGATGGCTTGAGAAATCATTATTTTGGAATTACCGTCGAATAAAAAAGTCGGCGCACCCTGACAATAACAGATCCCTATGCCTAACTCCAATGCCGGGAGATTATTTTCTTTGTTTTTTTCGTTGTAACTGCGGACGATTTGCAATATTCTTATTGCCAGTCCGCAGGCCCGGGCGACACTGTAATTCATCTGCTCCCTGTCTTCATTTTCAAAAATTGATAGAATAATAGCATCTCCTTCGATAAAGACTTTAGACGCTCCGTATTCAGAAAGAACGGCTGAGATAGGATCAAAAAAATTAAGGCTAAAAAGTGATGCCGGATTAAGCCCCATCTTTCTCATGGTGATGTTGATGGATATGGAACCGCGGATGTCGGCTTTGATGATGACATGATTGGCTATGGGTTTTTCTTCTTTGACTTTTTCATCAGGGAGAAGAAATTCGAATAGAGAGTGATTTTCCCGCGACAATGAAATAATCTTTTCTTCTGTAACATGGTTGATGGAATCCATGGCATCTTTAATGATGCGAAAGTTATAAAGATCACGATGATATCTGGAAAATTGTTTGAGAAACTGAATCAAATAATGTTTCTTTTCTTTTGTGGAACAGTGATGAATTCGTTTAAGGGTTTTTAATAGCGGCTCAAGCGAGAATTCATTACCATAAAGAGTTTTGAACCGTTTTTGCTGAGTTCTTAAAGATATTCTTGTCCAGAAATCAACTAAAAATTCCCGGATCTGCCGGGGAGACATTGGCGGACAATATTTTTCGTATACGCGTTTCATTTCGAAACCAGCTACAATTTGTCGCATAAGACCGGAGCCTTTGAATTTACGGTAAAAGAGGTTGAGCAGATTTTTCTGCGCTTTTATTTGTTTCTTGGATTTTTCAAGTATATCTTTAGCTTCCCCCGCCCTCATTGCTTTTTCATATTGTTCCTGAGAATCGATATAGTTGATAATCCGGTCAATATTATCGGATTCCATAATTAATAAATCGAATACGTAATTATCAGCTTCGAAAATTCCATTAAATTCCTGCAACCTTCTTTCATGGGTGTCTGAATGCTCATCAATGAAATGGTCGCTTGATAAGTCAATCTCGCCGAGTATTTTATATATGATCGATCTGACATTTTTGTAGTTATCAATATCCTCGGAGCGTTGTCCCATGAGAACGTATTCTTCAATAAGAAAAAAATCGTCATTCGGATTGTTCGTGTGGAATAAAGGGTTTGTAAGATAAAAACCCGGTAAAATATCGTTAGCAGAGAAATGCGTTTCTCTCAAGTCTTTCAATTTTCGGGTATTGACATCGGTTAATAATTCAAAAAGCTCTTTTCCGACAAGGCGAATGATTTGATTATTATGAAGTTTAATTTCCGATAATTTTTCTTTAATCAAGAAAACATCGTTCTGGTCGTGCTGCGGAGAAAGTTGATACATCCTGACAAGAGGTTCCATTTTGGCAACCAGGTTTTTATACTGACATTTAATTTCTTCCAGGAATAATTTTACAAGTGCCGTCTGTGCCAGAAAATCTATTTGAATTTCACGAGCAACCCTCGCTTTATTTATACCGTCGAGTAGAATGTCATTGCAGATGCGCTTCAGGGATTCTTTTTCAATATCACATAAATCCTTTTTGTATTCCTTGAAAAAAAACTCCGTCCGGCTGTGCTTGACCGTTAAAAGAAAAGCCGTCTTTTTGAGAGAATTGTATAACTGGGGGCTGATATGAACATCCAAATGGATGTTATCCACCCCTAAAGACAATCTGTTTAGAGAATAAGAAAGCTGATAACTTTTAATATCTAAATTTTTAATCGTTAGCGGTTGTTTTAGCGATTTCAATATGTTTAAACTTATCATAATATCCTTCTATTAAATTGATAAGCTAAATTGATAGGCGTTTATTAAAAATGATTCATCCGCCAATAGAACATATATAAAAGATACGTTAACTTAATGTTTACTATCCTCATTCGCTTCATTCAGGGGATACGGGCAAACTCCAGCGCACCTATAGTGACCTTTAGGTTATTCGTTTCTGAAGCTTGAGTCTCACTAAATTAGCGACAATATCCTCTGCTTTTGATAAGTTCCAGCGCTTTACAAAATCCCAATTCACAGGCTTTCTTAACGTCGCTGCAACCCTGTGTATTATTTTCCAGCATAAAGTAAGCCAACCCCCGGTTATTGTAAGCGTTGGCGTTATTGGGTTCCAGTTTAATGGCTTTATTAAAGTCTTCAATAGCCATTTTGTAGTTTTTAAGTTTATTGTAATTAATTCCCCTGATATTATAGGCCTCAGAAAAGTCCGGTTTAAGACGAATAGTTTCGCTGCATTCATCTATGGCCTCTTTGTATTGGCCAAGATTATTGTAAATAGTTGCGCGGTTAAAGTGAGCCAAAACCAGATCGGGTTGCAGACGAATAGCCGTATTAAAATCTTCAAGCGCAAGTTTATTGTCGCCTAGATTTTTATACACAACGCCTCTTTGATTATACGTATCGGCGTAGTCAGGCTGCAATTTAATAGCTTTATTAAGATATTCGAGGGCCTTTTGCGGATCTGTATATTTTTTGCCGTCCCATAAAAGGTTTGCCTCGTTGATGAGATCCTCTGCGTTTTCGGAACTCTTTGAACAGGAACAAATCAATGTTAACGCCAAAACAAGAAAAATAAAAGTCACAACTTTTTTCATAATAACCCCCATTCTTTAAATATTTAGTATTAAAATTTACATTATCATAATTAGTTCGATAATTTAATAAAAAATTACTTTTTATATATTGAGCATCGTCACTTTATATGTAGAAAAAATTCCGCAGGATTGATGTGAAGCTTAGCCGGAGGAATTCCTCGTACAATAGTCAGACGGCTCGAACCTTCTTTAATGATCTGATCAGCCAGATAAATCATTTCACCACGACGCCAATTGCCCTTGCCGTCATTTACAAGACGTAACACCAAAGGCAGGCTACGTTCGTCTTCATTAGGGTAATCCATGACAAGACCTATGCTTCCGTCGCTTAGTTCTACAACAGAACCGATGGGATAAATCCCCATCATATGAATAAAACGCTTCAAAAGAATCGCATCAAAACTTTTCCCTGCTTCCGCCCACATTTGTCTGAGCGCGTGATCCGGGGTGTAAGATTTCGGTCGATAGACTGTTTCAGCGGTCATGGCTTCGTAGACATCAGTGATATGCAGTATCTTGCCTATAAGACTCAGATGCCCGATAAAAAGCGTTCTGGGATAGCCGGTCATGTCCAGATTAAGATGGTGTTCGAACGGACCCAGGATAATTCTCGATCTCAAAGACGGAGTGGCATTTAACATGAGAATCTTTCTGACGCCGATAACGGGGTGCGCCTTTAAAAGATCCCATTCTTCATCGGTCAACGTTCCGTGCTTCAGGAGAACTTCTTTCGGCACATCCACTTTCCCCAGATCGTGAAAAAGGCCGCAAATAACCAAATGCTCAAGAGCAATGTCCGATAATTCAATATGTCTTCCCAAACAAGCCGCCAAAAGAGCGACATTGACTGAATGGGCATATAAATAATTATCATAATCCTTGAGCGTTGTTAATCCGATCATCAGGGTTGAATCTTCCTGGATCATGTCCACAAGGTTTTGGGCAACGCGTCTGCTTTTGCGTATTCCGACCATGCCCTGATTGACTTTATTCGCTACTTCTCTCACTGCTTCGATTGCAGCAAAGTATTTTTTCCGCGCCTGCTCATACCGCTCATCGTCCGGGTTTTCACCAACTTCAATATCTTCGTCGCGTTGCGGAGATAGCTGTAGCCACGACACATCATGTTCCTTCAATTTTTGTTCCAGCCAGTCAAGAGGCTTGTCGTGTCTAATCGCATCATTCAACAGACGTAAAAACGTAATAATATCTTCTGGTAAAACGTTTCGTGAAGATCCTAGAAAATTTACACTTCCGATGCCTCGCTTTGAAAAAAATTCAGCCATGTTATAAACGATGAATGCCGCATCCCTGCGGTAGGGAAGTTTTTCTCCTCCAAGATGGAAACGACTCCGGTAAAGAAGAAGACTAATATCTCCACCGATGGTTAGTTCATTGAGAATATTTTGAAATGAACTGACACTAGTCTGGACAAGCTGATTATTATCCTGATACATTCGTACGGTATTAATCATATGATACAGGGCTCTCAGAAAATCATGCCCCAATCGTTCTGGAATCGATCGCCGTTCCGACATGATTATTTTTCTCCTCTGTTTTTTTGGAAAAATTCTTTTCCTGCTTTACGCGCAATGCCGCGCAGACCGGGATAGAAACTTCGCCCTGCCGTTTCGATGACCTGTTTGGCTTCAGGTATTTTCAAGGCGGCCAACGCCTGTGCCGCGCCTTCACGATACGCCGACTTTTTAAACCAAGCCATCCACTTTTGATGCATCAAGGTTTTACTTAGGAAGGCAACAGATTTAATCGATCCGCATTTCCCCAGCGTCTGGAAACATTCCATAATGTGTTCGGCCTGGGCAGCGCTAAATTTTTGATTTTGAAGATATTGTATCAAAAGATCTTCTGCGGTTTCATTTCTGAACAGGGCCATTTGTGCCAGAATCACTCGGCGCACCGAAACGTCCGGATCGTTAATAAACTCAAAAATTAACGAAGTTTGATTGCCAGGTGCCTGACCAATGGTCTTAATGGCCATGCGCCGAACGGTTGCTGAAGAATGTCGCGCCAGTTTCAAAAGATATTTTAAGATCTTGTCTGCTTCCTGTCTGGATAGCACTAAAACAAGCTTCTCTGCTATTTTTTCGTCAGAATTGTTAATCAGTGATTCCAGGCAGCTTATATCCTGACGAACAAGCGCAATAATTGTATTTTCAACTATTTGTTCAAGTTGTGAAGGCTGTCCTAAAACAAAGAGATGCATGAGTGCCGTTACAGACCTTGGATGCAAGTGCTTAAAAATGCCGTCAAGGATTATCATTTGCTGTAAATTTAAATTGCTCCAAATATTTCCCAGTGGTTTCAAGCATTTGGAGTCTGAAGAGATATCCTTATAAAAGGATTCAAGCAGTGGACCTGCCCAAGATGTGCACAATCGTCCACTACCCAAAATTTTGCGCAAACCGTCAAGAACGATCAGAGCGGCTTCGTAATCCTGACGATGATAAGAGCCTTCAAATTCCTCCAATAGAACTCCCAGAACAATTTTAAAATCTTTTTCTTCTTGAATTTGCAAAAGCATATCTAATAGCATGTTCAGATGTTCTGTAATGGATGCTTTTTCTTCACGAGCGACCATCTCCTGCAGCTCTGTTTCTTCCTGCGGTGTTAGAATAAAATAGGATGGGTCAATGGTGATGCCGCCAAGGGCAGCGCTTCCAATGGCCTGGTCATCGATTGAAGTGGTTCTCTCTTCTGTTTCGATTTGATCTGTGTCGTCAGGATAGGTTGTTTCTAATTTAGAAAGCTTATCAATNNGCGGTTACAATATCACCTTCGGGTTCGGTCGCCAGTACCGAATATCTGTGAATAATTGATAAAACTTCACTGGTTTCTTCCAGTTTTATCCCCGAAGTGAATTTCAGCCATCGAATGCCGTCCCGGAAAAGAGTGAAAGGCAGAGATCCTTCTTCAGATCGTCCTTTATGCACTTCTATCTCCTGACAGATTACGCGATCTCTTTCGACTTCAATTCTGATATCGCCATATTGGCGAATATAGACCTCGATGATTTCGTGAAGTTGGCGGATGGAATTCAAACTGATGCTGTGACTTTCAGGATATAACGATACATTTTTATATGTCAGTAATAAATTCGAGAACAGTTTTTTGGTGTCCTCTAAAACAGTGCCCTGTATGTTCATTGCTATGCCATTTTAAATCATTCGTTCTTCTGTTTTATAGAATCTGCGCAATCGAAGCAACTTTTTACAATATCACCGGATGTGAACACATAAATTAAGGTAAGTTTAATGACCAATCATTTTATTTCGATGTTATAACCGCTCTCGTTGTTCCCTCGAGGATCAGCTTTCTGCATGGAAAATGATAATTCGAATTTCCAATAAATAAAAGGAGTAGATTCGAATAATAAGAAAATTCTTTTTGTGGGAGTATAGGAAATACATCCTTTTATGTCAAGTCAATCTTGTCCTAAATCCGATGTACGCATTTTATGATGAAGAATGGAAAACTTTCCTGTTCGTTGATATTCATTAGCCCTTCGTTTTTCATGATTTATCCGTTGCTTTTTTAAAGTAAAAAAACCCGTTTTCGATTTGCTGATTATTTGCAGATTTGTTTTCGTAAAAGGTCTTCCTGCGATTCCGGGACGATATGTTTCCATTTTGCTTTATGATTTGAACGTTGAAATAAAACATTATCGTGCATGTCATAACAAAGAATATCGATTAACCGTGACCTTTTATTCTTACAGTCTATTTCATGTAAAGTTAAATCATACGAAAGGTTTTCTAACTGTTTTTTCGTATATAATCCACTCCGGACCAGCTTTTGAATATCTTTTTCCCTGTGTTTATCGGAGTATTTTAATTTGCACCAAACCTGAACTAAATCTTTTGATTTAAATTCTATATTGGCCTTATCATATGAATAAACGGACCCGAGAATCAGTCTGCCATATTGCACCCAATCCTTTTTATCATTCTTATTCATCTGCAGAGGTTTGGTTCCCGCGGATTTTATCTGTGCCGGTTTTGTTTCAGCTTGTTCCCTCACGGGTTTTTTCTCCGCCACACAAACTTGTTGATATAAAATATCAGCCATGCTTTGAGAAATAATGCGTTCCCATGCATTATGGAACACGCCATGATCTAAAATCTTTCCCCCTTTGTTATAAGAAATAATTTCCTTTACCCTATGGAGTCTTTTCTTGCAGTCGATTTCTATCAGAGAAATGCTATAATCATAGTGCTGATATTGGATGGACTCTTCCATGTTATATTGTTTGATACTCTCAATTTTTTCTTTTCTTTCATTATCCGTGATGGTTTTATAACTCCAGACCGTTTGAGTATCTGCGGATTCCGTAATATTTTTTTTACTGTAATAGTAAACACTTCCGCCCTTGCTTTTTCCGTAAAACTCCCATGCTTGATGATTTTCCGGTTCTGGGAAACAAATAATAGGGGATACAGAAACGAGTAGCAAGGGGACACAAAGCCATAAAGAGATAACTAAAAATTTATTTTTTATCATTTTACATCCTGGCCATTATTTATTATCCGCACGCTGCTATTGCCGATTGGTTGCATGGCAGCATAGCATGTTTTGAATGATTGTAAAGTATAAGTCAAATTAAGGGCAGATTCCATGACTTTTAGCGCTTTCCAATAATTCGCAAGATCCCAAAGAACATGCCTTTCGCGCATCTTGACAGCCAAGGTCTTTGTTGCCCTGATTAAAATAAACAAATCCTCTACTTTGATAAGCCGTCGGTAAATGGGGCTGTAATGTGATGACCTCATTAAAATCCTCGATGGCAAGTTTATATTGATTGAGTTTGGCATAGGCAACCCCTCTGTTATTATAAGCATTGGCATAGTCTGAATTCAGACGGATGACTTCACTATAGTCTGCTATGGCGCGTTGATATTGCCCGAGATTATCGTAGGCCATGCCCCTGTTGTAGTAAGCGACGGTAAAATCCGGTTTCAGACGTATGGCTTCATCGCAGTCTTCTATAACACGTTGATATTGGCCTATGATGTAATAAGCCTTACCCCGTATCAGATGCGCCGTGTAATTATTCTTGGTCACTTTCAGCGTATGATTAACAAGATCCAGGCTGTTTTTCCAGTGACCGCATTGCCGCCATGTTAAAACAGCAAGAATGAATAAGATGGCTGTTCCTATCGGAAATAAAACCTTTTTGCGCATGTCTTTCCGTTGGAATAAAAGAGGTATGCCCCAGGCAAGCATGACACCAATGCCGATAGACGGTAGATAAGTATATCGGTCGGCCATTGAACGAGTACCGATATTCAGGATCGGTATGATACCTATTACAGGCAAAAGCGTTATGGCATACCATAACCATCCGACAATACATTGCGGCAATCGTTTCATATTTAAAATAACGATAATCGTGATCAAGCATATAAGGAAAGTCGCCCCCAGGACCTGCCAGAGGGGAGGTTGATCCGGGAAAACGTAGAAAGCAGCCAGATCAAAAGGCCAGAAAGTTTTCTCCAAATATCCCACAAAAGAAACCAGTGCATTGGCGAGCCGCAATTCCAAGGGGGGAAAATATTGTTGTATCTGCTCTGGGGAGTCACCAAACGGTTTATATTGCGTGTAAATTGTCATGATGGAAAAAGCGGCTGATAAAATAAAAAAAGGTATTTTTTCCCGCAGTTGCCATAATGGAATTATGCCTGCCATTTTTTTCTCTGACAATGCCGGTTCTCGGGTATAATGTGCATTCCCGTTAGGAGTTTCTTTTTGGGAGTTGATTTGATTTACATTTTGCTTGGTGTAGAAAGGTGTAGCGCCTTTCAGAACAGCTCTTGTTTTCTGAGCCTGGAGACGGCCCAGAGGCCAGTAATCAAGAAGTAGCATAATGACAGGCAGTGTGACGACAATGGGCTTACTCATAAGGCCGCAGGCAAAGCACAGCAGAACAAATAAATATCGTTTCAGAGTCGGTTTTTTCGTATAAAAGACATACAGATACAATGTCAGCATCCAGAAAAACGTGCTTAAAACATCTTTACGTTGAACAATAAAGGCAACAGATTCCACCCTCAGAGGATGAAGGGCGAACAAAGCAGCGACGAATGCACTCTTCCAGACGGTACCGGTCATCCTGTGGAAGACTGCAAACAGCAGCAGTGTATTCAGGATATGAAATATCAAGTTTGTGAGATGGTAGCCCCCGGCATTCAACCCGTAAAATTGATAATCGAGCATCCAGGAAAGCCATGTCAAAGGAAACCAAAACTGACCATAGGTTGAACTGAACGCCCAGCGAATTCCTTCCAGAGTGACACCGGATTGGATGTATTTGTTGTCGACGATATAAAAATCATCATCGATATTGATGAAATAAAACTGATTAACCTGCCAGTAAACAGCAAGCGTAATTAAAGTTAAAAAGATATAAACTGCAATTTTTAAACTAAAGTCTTTTTTATTGAACATAGTGACCCGAGTTTGTATTTATACCATATATTAGATTATTGCTCAGCCATAATTTGATTATTTTTTAATAAACGGAGACATAAAAAAATTATCACAGAAGTTCTTGCGGAATGTAAATGGTAAGGTTAAACACTGAAACATAGAAACACGTCGCTGTTTCCCGGAGCATTTCCGCGGGCGGTTTTAATATGTGCCCAAGTAGGCCGTTAACTGTGATACGGGAATGTGTTTTTGAAATACATGTGGTCAGTGTGAGGCACTGACATCCAATAATGATTTTTTAATGTTCATTAATTATAAAATAGTATTTACTGCTTGTTTGAACCGTATCTTATTGTTTTGCTCCATCTATGCATTGTCTGATCAAGAAATCCAGGCTAATTATAATTTTGCTCCGCGGGAGTGAAGTGTCACACAAGGAGTGTAAGGCGTGTGCTCACTTTTTCCTTCCTGTAGGCTACTCCCGCAGATGCTGACATCATACTGATAAGAAAAATATTATCAATCCCTCGAAAGAGGGATTTTTTCTTCACGGATTGACAATTAAGGATTTGTGCCGCCACCTTTTTTATCGGATTGTGTTCTATACTTGAGCATGAAATAATTTCATTGCGGTGCCTTATGATACCCCGCTTTGATGGCATCGGCTTCAGAATCAAATTCTGCACGGTGATGAGCCTTTACAGCGTTATAGTATTTCATGCCGGGGAGATGATATCTTTTACTATCGCGATTACCGATAACTTTTATTTTTTTCGTTTCCTCCGGTGCTGGAACTGAAGTGACTTCCTGTCCCGGAGCTGTCGTTGTTTCCGTCGTCGTTGTTTCCGTTACCGTTGGATCCGGGGTTGGTATTGTCTCTGGTGCTGGAGTTTGTATTGCCTTCGGCGCCTGAGCGATCGGTGGCGCGGGTACAGGTGCTGAATCAAATGCAGGGATAAAACCGGATATCTTTAATAGAATGATTATTACACTCGTTGTAAACAGCGCAACGATGACTGCTTTTATCCATCGTGCATTCTTAATTGGCGGCTGTGCTTTGGTTTTTACGTTTTTTGTATTAGTAGAATCAATCGGAGGGCGTTCTTTTGTTTTTATGCTGTCTGCATGAACAGATTCAACAGGAGGGGGTTCTTTGGTCTTTAATTTATTTATATCGTCAGAAGCAATTGCCGGTTGTTGCTTTGTTCCTGCGCTATTGATATCAGAATCAATGGGGGACAGTTTCTTTTTAATTAATTCTGCTTTATTGGACTTCAGTTTCCATGTGATGTAATCCTCAAGTTTTTTAAGCGCGCCGCTGGGGTCACCGGAGAATTCCACGCCCGCCTCATAAGATTCATCCTCAATGAGAACTCTAACCCATTTTACTTTTCCGAGAGAATTTATCTGTTGCCGTAAACCCCTTGATGTGAACTCCAACTCGATGAGAGAATCCACGGGTAAAAGAATATTGGTCTGAATTTTTGTGCCGCTCGCGGAAATGTCCTTTGTAAAGTTGTCGATAATTTTTTCTTTCGGGAAATTATTCTCTCCGGGGATAACGGTTATGGTAACCTCATTTTCTTCCTTTATTCTTGGCGTTTTTCTTCTTTCTTCCACACAGGAATCCTTTATAGAGGGCAGGATTTTTACTGGTTACTTCAAACACTGCTTATTCATGGCTTGAATATAATAAAAATCGTTTTTGTCTGTCAATAAGAGATTGGTCACAAGCCGGCTTCCCCATGGTTCTATTTTTCCGCAAAAATTTTGCCGTAATCTTTTCCTGTCAGCAATTAATCAGGTTACCGGCAGATACTCAAGGAATTCTTTTTTCGCTGGCCGGTGAATTATGGAGGAAGTCGGCACTCCAAAGTCTTAATACCCCTGTAAGCTCATTTTGAATTTATTCCGTTAGAATAACTCCTCTAAAACGTAAAAAAGGAATTAGCTGGATCAGCTAACCCCTTGATTTTATTTGGTAGCGGGGAGAGGATTCGAACCTCTGACCTTTGGGTTATGAGCCC
>DJVN01000023.1:0-18922 GCA_002441205.1 Syntrophaceae bacterium UBA6255
ACATTTCCATTTCGCCAATTTCATCAAGAAAAATTGTCCCACCGCGAGCCATTTCAAAATATCCCTGTCTGTCGGCATAGGCTCCGGTAAAAGATCCTTTCATGTATCCGAAAAGTTCACTTTCCAGAAGATTTTCCGGAATCCCGCCGCTGTTAATCGCTATGAAAGGCATTTTTAAGCGGGAAGAATTTTCATGAATCGCCCGGGCCACAAGTTCCTTGCCTGTTCCGCTTTCTCCGAGAATAAGTATATTTGCCGATGTATTGGATACTTTTTTGATGGTTGCAAATATTTTCAACATTTCTCTGTTGGTTCCAATCATGCCGCAGAAAGAATTATAAGCGGCATTGTCTCCATCCAATTTTTCTTTTTGAACATGATTGTCAATGAATCCTTGTTTCATTAAAGCGGAACGAACGACTTTCTTGAGTTCATCCACGCTTTTTCCCTTTTCCACATAATCATAAGCGCCTTCCTTCATCGCATTAATGGCTGTTTCTCCTGAAGCATAAGCAGTAATCAGAATAACAATTGTCTCCGGTTTCTGATCTTTAATAATTTTTAAAAATTCTATGCCGTTTACCTTAGGCATTTTTAAATCAGTAATCACCAGATCAAAATTTATTTTATGGAATAACTCAATGGCCTTGAGGGGCTCTCCTATGCTTGTGACATCGTAACCTTCCTCCTGTAACATTATTTCCATTAATTCCCGCATTTCCTGATTGTCATCAACAATCAAAATCTTTGCCATGCTCTCCTCCGCTATTTATTCCATAAGCGTAAAGTCTTTTTATGTTCCGTCCTCCTTTTCCACGGGAAGCCATATACGACAGGTCGTCCCCTTGCCTTCTTCGCTTTCTATTTCAATTTTACCTTTATACCCCTCAACCAGGTTATTCACAATCGCCAACCCTAAACCGGTTCCTTTTTCTTTTTTTGTAAAAAAAGGTTCATAAATTTTGTTCAAATCATTTTCTTTAATACCGCATCCCGTATCCGACATTTTAATTTTAATGAATCTTTTATTTTTTTCCATTTGAACGGATCTTGTTTCAATGGATAACACGCCGCCCTCTTCCATCGCCTGTATTGCATTTAAAATAATATTATTGATAATCTGCCGCATCTGTTCTTTATTGGCAAACACTGCCGAATTTTTTGAAAACTCTTTTTTAATTTCAATTTTCTCATTCCATTTATTGCTTAATTTCATATTCTCCAATGTCTCTTCAAATATTTCATTCACATCGACCATTTCTCTGGAAGCCGGCACAGAACGCGCCAATAAAAGAAAATTTCGGACAAAATTTTCCAGTTGATCTTTGCCGCGCATAACGATTTCCATCAGTCGCTTATTTTTTCCGTGAAGTTCAACTCCCTCTTTTAAAAGCTCTATGGAGCCGGTTATTGCCGCGAGAGGATTTCTCACCTCATGAGCCCAACCGGCCGCCATTTCTCCGATTAACGCCATGTTTCTGTTTTTTTCCAGCGCCTTTTCCATTTGCTTGATTTGAGTAATATCCTGAAATATTAATATGTTGCCTATTTGTCTTTCTAACTTTCCTTTTAATGGAGAAACCGATAGCCCCAGATTGATTTTCTGCTTTTTTTTCCCCAGGATTGAAATTTCAATCCTGGTTTTCATTTGTTCTTCAAAAGTTTCTTCTTTCAAAAAAGGCAGAAATTCGGGCAGAACGTCACGAACATTCATGCCTTGAACTTTTTTTCGGGAAAAACCGGTAATCTCTTCAGCCGCCGTGTTAAACGTTTTGATGACATTATTTAAATCAACGGTCATGACGCCTGAGTATACAGATTCTACGATACTGCGAAAAAGCAAATCCAACTGATTAAATTCAGATTCTTTTTCTTTTAATAAAGATTCTGTCTTCTTTTCCTGTTCAACAATGAAGCTTGCCAGAAAAGCCAGGAAATGAAACGAGATGATACGCACAATGAGATTCGTAAGAGCGTCCGCCTCATAAATATTTTGTCCATATTTAATAATGGGAAAAGACGGCATTAAATTATAAATTTCAACATTCAGGAAAAAACCGTATAATATGCTGGAAATTGACGCGATAAAAATACTGCCCTTGCGGCCAAGAAAAACCGCCGAATATATGATAATCAGCGTGTAAAAAAGAGAGTAATCAATTTGCGTGTTGCCAAACATGAAAATAAGAGAGGTAACGGTGATGAGATCCACTGTAATTTGTAAATAGACATTTTTTCTGTAACTGAGCTTTAACTTATAAAGAAACGCATAAATAGCAGAAAATAAATAAATGATGCCGGTGATAAAATAAAAGTAGTGAACAATCACGTCTTCTACTGCAAATAATTGTTTTTTGATATCAATGTAAACAGTAATGCCGAGAATAAGCGTTATAATGATAATTCTTGATATAATTAAAAAAAATATTCTTCGCTTATTTTTTTCTTTTAATAAAACATCATCTTGCGCTATAGACATCCATAGTCCTCTTCATATATGGATTTATTTTTTTATATTATAATATTTCAATAATTTTAGCTAATGATTTTAAAGAATTCCCATTAAATTACAGGCAAGATAAAATTGCGAAGACCTCTGATTTGTATTTTAATATCATTGATAACGGGGATTGTTGCCGGCAGTTATTTTTATTGTCCGTATAATATACTATTAATTACAGCCGGTCTGATTCTTCTGCTTGTTTTCATCAGTTATCGGAAACAATGGTTTGTCGCTTGCTTCGTTTTTATAATCTGTTTTGCCTTTCTCCTGGGTTTATTCGACATTCAAAAGCAAAATTATTTCCATAAGGATAATCAAAATATTCTAAGTTACACCGATCACGGCAAAATTACATTAGAAGGCCTTGTCATAGAAAGCCCTCTTTCGTATATCGATAAAAATGTTTTAATTGTAAAATGTCTTCGCGTTTTACAGAATGACTCCTATACGCCGGCATCGGGCAATATCCGCCTGGTCATTCCCACAAATATAAATTTCCAGTATGGCGACTTCATCCGCTTTCAATGTTCTTTAAAAAAAATCCGCAATTTTAATAATCCGGGAGGCTTCGATTATGAACGTTTCATGGCCTTCCAGGGAATTTTCGTATCAGGATTCATTCATGAAACGTCTGAAATTATTCTTCTCAGAAAAAATACCGCCAACAGTATGAGACTTAAACTGGAAGAATTTAGAAGTTACTTAAAAGCAATAATCCGGAATAATTCCTTTTCCCCGGAAAAAGAAATCATCGAAGCCATGACCCTGGGCAATCAAAATGAAATTCCCGCCGATATCCGGGATAATTTCAGTAAGACGGGAACATCGCACATTCTTTCCATATCCGGTTTACATATTGGAATGGTGGGCGCGACATTCTTCCTGATGATCTTTTTTATTTTAAAATCATCGGAATATCTCATGCTCAGATTCAAAATCATTCAACTGGCGGCGGCATCAGCTTTTATCATTGTAGTACTTTACGCTTTCATTGCCGGCATGGGAATTCCTGTTATGCGAGCAACGCTAATGGCATTTATTTTTCTCATGGCCTTATTATCAGGGAAGCAATATGATCTTTATAATACGCTGATTCTCGCCGCTTTAATTATATTGGTTATTTTCCCTGAATCTTTGTTTGATATCTCCTTCCAACTATCTTTTACATCCGTCTGGGCGATCATTTTAATCGTACCTCGCTTCAATAAATTACCCCAAGAAAATATTTCTGTTTTTCCTTATTGGATACAAAGCGTGATACGTTATGTATATTTAACTATGATTGTGTCTATTGCGGCAACATTAGGAACGCTTCCTTTGATTATGTACTATTTTAATCGTATATCCTTTGTCACCATTATGGCAAATATTATTGCTGTTCCGCTTCTGGGAACGCTTACGCTTTCACTGTCAATGTTTTTTATTCTTTTCTCCTTCTCCACGGTTATTTCCGGTTTTTTTGTGCAACTGGCCTCATTTTTCACGCAAATATCAATCAATATTATAAACAAGCTTGCGTCACTCCCCTTCTCATATCTCTCTGTAACGAAACCTCATATCATGGAAATAGCCGTTTTTTATGCCATGATTATTATGATGATGCAATGGATTGACAAAAAAAAAGGCCTCACTCGCAAAGGGTCCGCGTTCAAATTCACGGCAATAAAATATTTATTGATTATTGCCCTTCTATTTTTTGCCGCCGATATTACTTATCTGATGTTCAAAGATCACTTGTCTTCTGATCTGAAAGTTACAATGATTGATGTCGGACAGGGAAATTCGGCACTCGTGCAATTTCCCGGCGGGTCAAATATGCTTATTGACGGGGGCGGTTTCATGAAAAGCTCATTTGATGTCGGCAAAAGCGTTGTCGCTCCTCTCCTGTATAAAAAGGGAATCAAGGAGGTTGAAATAGCCGTGCTCAGTCATCCTCACCCCGATCACTTATTGGGATTGATTTATATTTTAAATAATTTTAACGTCCGGGAAATATGGAAAACAAACTTGTCAATTAAGACAGATGTTTTCCCCGATTGGGAAAAAGCAATCCAAATAAACCACATTAATGTGTCTCCTCTCTCGAATAAATCCCCGGAAAAAATAATGAATGGTGTAACCGTCAGTGTTTTATGGCCATCCGATGACTATTTAAAAAATATCAGAAATTTTTCCTATGATACAGAAAATGATTCTTCACTTGTTTTAAAAATTACTTACGGCAACGTCAGCTTTCTATTCCCTGGAGATATATCGTCTGATATTGAAAAAACGCTTGTTCAATCGCGGATTGATCTTCAAAGCGATGTCTTGTTAATCCCCCATCATGGTTCCAATCAATCCAGTTGCCCTGAATTTATTCATGCCGTGTCCTGCCGTTATGCGGTGGTTAGCGCCGGAAAATCAAATGTATTCCGGCATCCTCACCCTGCCGTGATAGAAAAATACAGAAAGGCCGGCGCTGAAATTTTTCGAACCGATCAACACGGGGCAATAACATTTGCGACCGACGGCAATAACCTGCAGGTCGATACATTTCTAAAAACAAATAATCATTGACTTCATAAAATATAAGATTATAATACAACCATAAGTAAATTAAGTATTTGTCGTAATTTTTTCATCACGTCTAATTTAGAATTGAACAATTTTTCATTGATCAATTACCAATGGCGCTTACATAAAGTTATTATTCACCTTAACGAAAGATAAGGATTTTGGCGCTATGAAAAAGAAAAGTCCTCTCAACGCTTCTGAAAACAATAAACGGCCTTTAAGTCGATCGTTGGCATCCAGATCTAAAAAGATCATTAAAAAAAATGCGACCCATGCCTCTCCAGTCAAGCGTATGTCTCAGCAACTCATCAGGCAGGGTTCTGATAAATACAGAGATATTATTGAAAATATTCATGAGGGGATTTTCGAGGTTGATTTAAAAGGCAATTTTACTTTCGTTAATAAGGTGGTTTGTCGTGCCACCGGTTTTACAAAGAAAAAATTAATTGGCATGAACAGCCGGCCTCTGACGGATAAAGATGATGATAAAAAAGTGATGCATGCATACGACACCGCTTATAAATCCGGCAAACCCTTCCTCGGACTGGGGTGGCATATCATTCGAAAAAACGGTGAAAAGCGGTACATTGAAGGTTCAATATATCTACGTAAAAACGCAAAAGGAAAACCAATCGGATTTAGCGTCATTGCCGTCGACGCCACCGAGCGTAAAAAAAGCGAAGAGGCGCTCAAAGAAGCGGAGTATAAATTCAGAACAATATTCGATCATGCCTCGGATGGAATTCTTCTGGCAAGGTCCAGCGACAAAATTTTTATCGAAGCCAATGAAAAAATGTGCCAACTGTTAGGATATTCAAAAAAAGAACTTCTTCAATTGGGCATCCCAGACATTCATCCTAAAGAATCCTTATCAAATGTCGTCAGACAATTTTTAAAACTTCTGAAAAAAGAAATTTCAATTGTTCAGGACATACCTGTTATTAGAAAGGACAAATCTGTTTTTTTCGCAGACGTGAGCGCATCAAACATTAATTATAACGGCATTGAATGTCTTTTGGGGATGTTTAGAGATGTAACCGATCGCAAAAAGGCCGAAGAGGAACTGAAAGGAAGCCGCGAGAGTTACAGAAGACTTTTTGAAGATCATGCTGCGGCAAAATTAATCATCGATCCGGAAACAGGAAGGATCATCGATGCAAATCATGCTGCGTGCCAATATTACGGATGGGCACGCGAAAAAATGCAGCAAATGAAAATATCCGATATCAATACCCTGACGCCTGAAGAAATAAAAAATGAAATGGAAAAAGCTCAAAATTCCAAAAAATTCCATGTCGAATTTAAACATCGCCTCGCCAACGGCTCCATCAGAGATGTTGAAGTGTATTCCAGTACCATTGTCATGAATGGGAAGCATGTTCTTCACTCAATTATTCATGACATTACTGACCGCAAAAAAGCAAAGGAGACATTGAGCGCTTCTGAAACACGGTATCGACGTCTTTTCGAGTCTGCAAAAGATGGCATTCTAATCCTTAATAGCTCCACCGGAATGATAATTGATGTCAATCCCTATCTGATTGATCTTCTTGGTTATTCACGGGAACATTTTATAGGAAAACATGTATGGGAGCTGGGACCATTTAAGGATATTTTACCCAATAGAGAAAAATTCCTAGAACTGCAGCATCAGGAATACATTCGTTATGACGATTTACCTCTGGAAAAAATTGATGGGCAGCTTATTAATGTGGAATTTGTCAGTAATATTTACGAAGTGGATCACACCAGGGTGATTCAGTGCAATATTCGGAATATTACCGAACGCAAGCTTGCAGAGGAAAAGATTCGCGCATCCGAGGAGAAATTTGCTTCGGCTTTCAAATATAGCCCCACGCCCATGTGCATAACCACGCTCAAAGAAGGTCGTTACATTGACGCTAACGATGCTTACCTCATTAATCTCGGATACAAAAGCGAAGAAATTATCGGTCGTACAACTCAGGATATCAATCTCTGGGTAGATTTGTCAGAAGCAAGGGCTTTTGTAAAAGAGTTATATAAAACAGGGAAAGCGACCGATTACGAATTAAGAGTTTATGACAAACAAGGCATGCTTCATTGGGGACTTGCCTCAGCCTCCATAATCGATCTTTCAGGGCAATCCTGTGTCCTGACACAGATCATGGACATGACCGAATTAAGAAATGCCGAAAAAGCATTGCAAGAAAACGAAGAGCGATTGAGAGGCATCAGTCAAAATCTGCCGGGTGTTATTTATCAATTCTACGCAAAAGATACCGGCGAATATGGCGTAAGTTATATTAGTGAACCGATGAATGAATTCGCCGAGATTATGTCCAAATCGGAAGTTGAAAACCTTGATGCTGTATTCCAGGATTTTTATGCCCGGCTTCATGAAGAGGACAAGGAAAGATTTATTACATCCATAAAAGAGTCCGTTGAGACCGTATCACTTTGGAATTTTGAAGGCCGCGTCACCACAAAGTTGGGAAAGATGGTCTGGATTCAGGGAATGTCCATCCCGACGCGTCTCGAAGATCGGGTGGTCTTCGATGGCATTATCCTGAACGTCACGAATCGCAAGATGGCAGAAGAGGCCGCTCTTAAAGAATATTATTTCAGCCAGACGGTTTTAGACACTCTTCCGGCACCTTTTTACATGTTCGATTATGAACAAGTCCATTTCGTCAAATGGAACAAAGACTTTTCCATGGCTGCCGGTTATTCCGACGAAGAACTTATTCATATGACGCCTTTTGATTTAGTTCCCAAATCAGAACACGATGGACTCACAAGAGCGATGGAAAATGTTTTTACCAAAGGCAAAGTCTCATTGGAAATGACAGTTATTTCGAAAGACGGCTCCGCCACGCCATATTTATTATCGGGAAACACCTTGAACTATGAGGGGAAATTATACGTCATCGGCATGGGCATCAACATAGCCGAACGAAAAAAGGCGGAAGAAGCTCTGCGTGCGGAAGAAGAACGTTTTCGGATCATCACGGAACAGTCTTCCGATATTATTATTCTTATCAATCGAAACGGGAAAATTATTTATGAAAATCCCGCTGCCGAGAAAATACTAGGATACACTTTTGAAAACAGGAAAGATCAAAATGCTTTTGAAAACATTCATCCTGATGATCTACCTCTTTTCCTAAACCTTTTTCAAATTTTAATAAAAGGTGAAACACTTCCTGTCGAGAAGGCGGAAGTACGCATTCGACACGCCGATGGCACCTGGCGCATTTTTGAAGTTGTCGGAGGCGTCCTGAAAATAAACAATGTTATTGAAATGATCATTGCTAATTTGCGAGACATCTCCGAACGAAAGCAGGCGGAAGAAAAACTTCTCAGTAGTGAGTCTAATTTGAGGTACGCGCAGGAAGAAGCTCATGTGGGAAGCTGGGAATTTGATGCTTTGCTGCAAAAACCATTCTGGTCAGACGAGATGTTCCGGATTGTCGGCCGTGATCCCGCATTAGGACCGATGTCGTTTGAGGATTTTCTCACAATCATTGAACCGGATAAGCGCAAAGAAATCAATAGAGATGTTGGAAGATGCTATATGAAGCACTTGCCATACTATCATGAATATCGCATTTTCAAGCCTGACAACACGACAGCATTTATCGAATCCCGTGGTAAAGCGATTACAGATGATAAGGGAAATGTAATACGAATTTCCGGTATTCTTCAGGATGTAACGGAACGTAAGCTTATGGAAGAAAAAATACGGGAGAGCGAGGAAAGATTCAGGCGTATCACTGAAAACATGAGCGGTTTCGTGAGCGAAATGGATGCTCAAGGTATTTTCCGATATAATAGTCCTTCCATACGCATGATACTGGGATATAATCCTGAAGAGCTGAACAATCGTAATGCCTTTGATTTCGTTCATCCCGAAGATCGTGACCGTGTAATCGAAAAATATATGGAAGGAATTCGTACGGAATCAGAAAAGGAGGTCGAACAACGTTACCGGCGCAAAGACGGCACTTATCTCTGGCTTCGTTCTTCCGGCCGCCCGATATATGGATCTGACGGTAAAAATATCGGAATGGTCGTCAACAGCATTGATATCACCGAGCGCAAGCAGGCCGAAGAAGAATTAGAACGGATTCAGTTATTAAATGAAGCCATTCTTGAAACCGTTCCCGGCATTCTTTATCTCTATGACGATGCCGGACACCTGGTGCACTGGAATAAACAGCATGAGACTTTGACAGGTTATTCCAGTGATGAAATGAAAGGCAGATATATACTGGATTGGTTCGGCGATTTAGAACCCGATACTTCAAACATCAAAAAAGGAATATCCGAAGTTGTGGCAACGGGACATGGCTCTGCCGAGGGGCATCTTCTAACAAAAGCTGGGGATACCATTTTTATGTTTTTTACGGGAGTCAAACTCAAAATTGCCGGCAAGGATCATCTCCTGGGCATTGGTGTAGATATAACGGAACGACAAAAGGCAGAAGAAGAAATTATTCGGCTTAACGAAACGCTAGAACAAAGAGTGAAAGAACGCACAGCTGAACTGGAAGCTTTTTCGTATTCTGTCTCCCACGATCTGCGCGCTCCCCTCAGGGCAATTCATGGTTTCGGTCAGGCGCTTCTGGAAGATTATGAAAATCAACTCAATGAAGAAGCAAAGGACTTCCTTGGTCGAATCACACGTGCCACCGACACCATGAGTGATCTCATTGAAGACATGCTGAAGTTGTCCAGAATATCTAGAGCGGAAATGGATATTTTACTGGTGAATCTTTCCCATATCGTCAAATCCATCACAGATGAATTGCAGAAGTCACAACCGGAACGCCTGGTCGATATTAAAATAGCCGATGATATTGAAGAGTCTGCCGATCCAAGATTGATGCGTATTGTCTTTGAAAACCTGCTCACTAACTCATGGAAATTCACGGAAAAAAATGATAATACTGAAATCGAATTCGGACTGACAGTAAAGGATGAGAAGAACGTATATTTTATTCGCGATAATGGAGTCGGATTCGACATGAAGTATGCCGGTAAGTTATTTACGCCTTTTCAGCGTTTTCATAATGCAGAAGAATACTCCGGCACCGGAATCGGCTTGGCCATCGTCAAGCGCATTATTGCCCGCCACGGAGGCTTGATATGGGCGGAATCAAATATTGGAGAAGGGACCACTATCTTTTTCACCCTGAAAGAATAACGGAGAATGAATGTTATGTTCACGAATAAAAAAATATTGCTCATTGAAGACAACCCGGATGATGTTGAACTGACGATTCGGGCATTTAAAAAAAATAATATCATGAATGAGATTATTGTAAAATCCGATGGCGCGGAGGCATTGGATTATTTTTTCGGAAAAGACGGAATTGCGAATAAGGTAAAAGAATCATTCCCCATCCTGATTCTGCTCGATTTAAAACTGCCTAGAATCGACGGCATTGAAGTCCTAAGAAAGCTTAGAAAAGATGAAAGAACAAAGCTCATTCCCGTCGTCATCCTGACATCATCCAAAGAACCGTCTGACCTCCTCGGTTGCTATAGACTTGGATGTAACAGTTATATCAGAAAACCCGTTGATTTCACTCTTTTTACGGATATGGTGAGACAGCTGGGATTCTATTGGTTGATTATGAATGAAGTTCCTCCTTTATGAAGTGTTTACGGTGATCATCATATGACAGTTATGATTAAAGTTCTGGTTGTCGAGGATTCGGAAAATGATGTCGAACTGTTAATGCGTCAACTGCGCAAGGGAGGTTATACACCCCGATGCTCCGTGGTGGAGACGGCGGAATCTTTTAAAAAAGCGCTTGAATATGAGCCATGGGATCTTATTCTTTGCGACTATAAAATGCCCAATTTCAGCGCTCCGGCCGCTCTCAAAATCATACAGGAGATGAATTTCGATATTCCCTTTCTTGTCGTGTCCGGTACGATCGGAGAAGATACCGCCATTGAGATCATGAAAGCCGGCGCTCACGATTATTTGATGAAGGACAAACTAACCCGCCTTCCGGCAGCCGTGGAACGCGAGCTTCGCGACGCAAAAAACAGGAAACACCGCAAAGAAGCGGAAAATCTTTGGAAAAAAAGCGAGGATAACTTCCGCCATTCTCTCGACGAATCGCCTTTGGGAATCCGTATCATCAGCACGAAAGGTCAAACGATTTACGCCAATCAAGAAATTTTAAATATTTACGGATACGAAAGCCTTGAGGAATTCAATTCCATTCCGCACAGAGCGAGATATACCCCGGAAACGATGGTCGAGTATGAAAAAAGAAAAGCCACAAGACAAACCGGGAACGATGGCCCGCCCAATTATGAAATCAGCATTATCCGCAAAGACGGTCAGATCCGTCACTTGGAAGTTTTCCGTAAAAGGGTTCTATGGAACGGCAACATTGAGTATCAAGCTCTTTACAACGATATCACAAAACGCAAGCACGCGGAATATAGCTTGCTGGAAAGCGAGGAAAGGTATCGGACGGTTGTTGAGAATGCGCATGAATCCATTCTGATTACCCAAGACGCAAAAATTGTTTTCGCCAATCGGTCTGCGGTCAGAGACAGCGGTTATTCCTATGCAGAATTATTAAATCTCGAATTTGAGAAGTTTATTCATGAAGACGACCGAGGAATGGTCGTCAATTTATACTGGCGGCGATTGCAGGGTGAATACCTCGACCCCAATTATGAGTTTCGGATTATCTGTAAAGACGGAAGCGTTAAATGGGTGGAACTCAACGTGACAATTATTGAGTGGAACAAGAAACCGGCGACGCTTAATTTTCTAAAAGACATCACCGAACGTAAATTGCTTGATGAGGAAGTGAACAAAAGTTACAGACAAACCAGGGAAGCTTTAAACGCCACGGTCAATTCCATTGCCATGATAGTGGAGAACAGAGACCCTTATACGACCGGACATCAAAAAAGAGTCTCCATTCTCGCGGAGGCGATTGCTTCGGAAATGGGACTGGCGGAGAGTCAAAAAGATTTCATTGCCACAGCGGCTATCATGCATGATATCGGCAAAATATCCATCCCGTCAGAAATTCTCAGCAAACCATCCAAGTTATCCGATATAGAATATGATTTAATTAAAACGCATTCGGAATCGGGACACAATATTCTGAAAGATATCCATTTCCCCTGGCCGGTAGCTCAAGTTATTTTACAGCATCATGAAAGAATAAACGGAAGCGGATATCCCCACAACCTTAAAGGCAATGAAATTCTGCTGGAAGCCCGCATTATTGCCGTTGCTGATGTCGTGGAAGCCATTTCTTCCCATCGTCCCTACCGTGCGACATTAGGTATCGATTACGCGCTGAATGAGATATCCCAGAACCGGGGCATTCTATATGATTCCGATATCGTGGACGCCTGTTTAAGACTTTTTAGAGAAAAGAATTTCAGTCTAACCTGAAAATATGCCGTTTTTTCAAAAGCCTGAGCAATCCTCTCGGCGGAATCTGCGATTATTTTTCTCGTTGCCAATGAAAGCTTAATATGCTAGATAACACCGTTTTTATCGGGACGGTAATTTATGGAAAAAATCACAGCAATTCGAGGATTTAAAGACATTCTGCCCCAGGACGCATCTGTCTTTTGGAAGGTCGAATCCATTGCCCGCGAGATTTTTAACGCTTTCGGCTTCAGGGAAATACGCGTTCCCATTATGGAAAAGGCCGACCTTTTCAAACGAAGTATCGGTGAAACAACCGATATCGTGGAAAAGGAAATGTATACCTTTGCCGACAGGGATAATGAATATATAACTTTACGTCCGGAAGCCACGGCTTCTGTCATCCGGGCCTATATCGAACACAATATGTTCGCAAACGAACCGATTACCAAGTTATTCACCATCGGTCCGATGTTCCGTCGTGAAAGACCGCAAAAAGGCCGTTTCCGACAGTTCAATCAAATTGATGTCGAACTTTTCGGCGAAGACAAGCCGCAAGCCGACGCCGAAACAATATTTATGCTGATGCATTTTTTAAAAAGCGTGGGGCTGACCGATATACAGCTGGAAATCAATTCGCTGGGGTGTCCCGCCTGCCGGCCGGCATTCTCGAAAGCGGTTATTGATTTTCTGAAAGGCAGCGAGAAAAATCTTTGTCCTGACTGTCAGCGGCGCATTCATACCAATCCTCTTCGCATATTCGACTGCAAGGTTCAAACATGCGCCGATACGATTGCCAGCGCACCGGGCATTCTCGATTTCTTATGTCAGGAATGTAACGATCATTTCGAGCAGGTCAAAGCACTTCTTGAAGATTTGAATACGCCTTTCGTGATCAATGCACGGATGGTTCGCGGCCTCGATTATTACACTCGAACCGCTTTTGAAGTAACAACAAATCATCTGGGGGCTCAAAACGCCGTTGCCGGAGGAGGCAGATATAACGGCCTGGTCAGTGATCTGGGAGGGCCAAAAATTCCCGGCATCGGATTTGCCGTCGGTTTTGAACGTCTTGTTTCCTGTTTACCGGCTGAAGCAAACAATCCTTTCAAAACGGATGTATTCATTGCCGCTCTTGGCCCTAACGCACAGAAAATCGCTTTTGGCCTGACTCATCAACTTAGAGTTTCCGGCATATCTACGGAAATAGATTATTCGAATAAAAGTTTAAAATCTCAATTAAAGAAAGCCGATAAATTAAATTGTTCCTATACTCTTATTTTCGGTGATAAAGAAATTGAAGAAAAAAAGGTTATCTTGAGAAACATGATGACAAAAGAACAGCAAATCATTCTTATTGATGAAATAATGGAATCCATAATTAAAATTATTAAAGAAAGGTAAAATATTTTGGCTGATTTTTTAACAAAAGAGAAACGAACGCACTACTGCGGAAATCTGGATATTTCTCATGACGGACAGGAAGTCATTTTAATGGGATGGACACATCGCCGGCGCGATCACGGCGGCGTTATTTTTGTCGATTTACGAGACCGTGAAGGAATTGTACAGGTTGTTTTTAATCCTGAAGCCGAAAGCGCTCACAAAGAAGCGCATAAAATTCGCTCTGAATTTGTTCTGGCAGTTAAAGGCAAAGTTCGCAAACGCCCGGAAAGCATGGAAAATCCGGCACTGAAAACAGGAGCAATCGAAGTGCTCGTTTCTGATTTGGAAATCATGAATGAATCAAAAACACCCCCCTTCTCTTTCGACGACGAAGACATATCGGAAAACATCCGTCTCAAATACCGCTATCTTGATTTGCGCCGTCCTGCTATTCAGAAAAATCTTTTTTTGCGCAGTAAACTTGCTGCCGCAACCCGACGTTATTTTGAAGAAAACGGTTTTATTGAAGTGGAAACGCCTTTTCTGGGCAAAAGCACCCCGGAAGGCGCCCGTGATTATCTTGTTCCCAGCAGAATTTATAAAGGTATGTTTTACGCCCTGCCGCAGTCGCCGCAGATATTCAAACAGCTTTTGATGGTTTCCGGATTCGACCGTTATTATCAGATCGTCAAATGCTTCCGGGACGAAGATTTGCGCGCTGATCGTCAGCCGGAATTTACACAGATCGATGTAGAAATGTCTTTTATCACAGAAGAAGATATTATGAATATGATGGAAGGTTTAATGAAGGCGATTTTCAAAACCTGCCTGGATAAAGAACTTATTCTTCCCCTCCCCAGACTGAATTACGCCGAGGCTATTAATCGTTATGGCAAGGATAATCCCGACACACGATTTGGCATGGAAATCGTTGACCTTACCGACATTGTCAGATATTCCGGGTTTAAACTTTTTGCGGAAGTTGCGGCTTCAGGTGGTGTCATCAAAGCCATCAAAGCCGAGCAGGCTTCTGTTCTTTCCCGCAAAGATCTGGACGGTTTGAAAGATGTCGTGGCGATTTACGGAGCGAAAGGTCTGGCCTGGGCTAAAATCAACGCAACCGACTGGACATCGCCAATTTATAAGTTCCTCAAACCCGAAGAAGTCGAGAACATCAATCAAGCCCTGTCTGTAAAAAAAGACGATATTATTTTCTTTGTGGCAGACGCTCCCAAAATTGTTTCCGACTCTCTAGGCAATTTGCGTCTTTACCTCGGTAAAAAACTTAATCTGATTGATCCCGATAAACTGGCCTTTACCTGGATTACGGAGTTTCCGCTGATGGAATATTCTGAATCGGAAAAACGATTTGTTTCCACACATCACCCGTTCACATCGCCGTTCCTGGAAGACCTGCCGTTGATGACCACCGATCCGGGAAAAGTGCGTGCCAGAGCTTACGATCTGGTACTGAACGGCTCGGAAATCGGTGGAGGAAGTATTCGTATCCATCACAAAGATGTGCAGTCACAGGTCTTCAGCGCACTTAAATTGAGTGACGAAGAAGCAAGATTAAAATTCGGTTTTCTGCTGGATGCCCTCGAATATGGAGCTCCTCCTCACGGAGGACTTGCTTTCGGTCTGGACCGGCTGACCATGATTATGACGAAAGCGGAATCCATTCGGGATGTCATCGCTTTCCCGAAAACCCAGAAGGCGGCCTGTTTGATGACCGACGCGCCTTCCAAAGTCAGCATCGAACAATTGATGGAATTATCGTTGAAAATCGTTTAATGAATGTATTATCGGAGACAAATGATGGCAAAAACCAAAAAAGACAAAAAAGCAGTTGCCAGAAAAATTAAAAAATTCAAATTACAGGAAGTGGATAAACCCAATCTATATAAAGACGTTTTCCCCTACTCTGAAGTGAGCAAAATTGTTTTTGACAATGAGACCGTCCCCATGAAGCCGGCCAAAGAGATTTTTATCACCGACACCACTTTTCGCGATGGACAGCAATCAAGGCCTCCTTATACGCCAGAACAAATCGTTTGTATATTCCAGCTGCTCAGCAAACTGGGAGGGCCTAATGGCGTTATTCGCCAAACTGAATTTTTTCTCTACAGCAAAAAAGACAAGGACGCTGTGGAAAAATGTTTGGAGCTTGATTTGCGTTATCCGGAAATCACAGGCTGGATAAGAGCTGCAAAAGAAGATGTCCCCCTGGTTAAAGCACTGGGATTAAAAGAAACCGGCCTTCTAACGTCTGTTTCCGATTATCACATTTTTCTTAAACTGAACAAAAAAAGAAGCCAGGCCATGGATGGATATCTGGGCATCGTCAAGTCTGTTTTGGATATGGGCATCATCCCCCGCTGCCATTTTGAAGATATTACCCGCGCCGATATTTACGGATTCTGCATCCCCTTTGCGCAGGAACTCATGAAGCTCAGAGCAGAAAGCGGCATTAATGTTAAAATAAGACTTTGTGACACGATGGGCTATGGCATTACCTATCCCGGCGCTGCCCTTCCCCGCAGCGTTGAGAAAATTGTTCGTGCCTTCATCAAAGACGCCGGGGTGCCCGGCCATTTGCTGGAATGGCACGGTCACAACGATTTCCATAAGGCCATGATTAATGCTACAACCGCCTGGCTTTACGGATGCAGTGCGGCGAACTCTACCCTCCTGGGATTAGGAGAAAGAACAGGAAATCCGCCAATCGAAGGACTTATCTTTGAATACATTGCGTTACGCGGAAACAATGGCATTGACACAACCGTTATTACCGATATTGCAGAATATTTTGAAAAGGAAATCGGCGTGAAGATTCCGCATAATTATCCTTTTGTCGGTTCCGGATTTAATGTCACGAGCGCTGGTGTGCATGCTGACGGCCTGATTAAATGCGAAGAAATCTATAACGTCTTCGATACCAGAAAGATTCTAAAACGGCCGATTACCACAACGATTACCGACAAGTCAGGCAATGCCGGCATCGCTTTCTGGATTAACCAGCGTTTTAATCTTGAAGGCAATAAAATCGTTGATAAAAGACATCCGGGAATTTCCAAAATTCACAAATGGATCACGGATCAATATGAAAGTGGTCGAATAACAGCCATTTCTCCCGAAGAAATGGAAAAGAAAGTCCGTCAGCATCTGCCCGAACATTTTATGTCGGAATTGGAAAAGATCAAGTTCATTGCCGAAAAAGCTGCTGTTGCCGCCGTCAATCAGATTATTGAAAATTCGCTGATGAAGAGCATGAATCCGGAAGATCAGGAACCACTGATGCAACGCATTGTTGATGAACATCCCTCAATACAATTCGCCTACGTCGTGGATATGAACGGCCGGAAAACGACGAAAAATATCACCAATATTGCAGATCGTGCCAAGTATGAAAATTATGGAGTTGGAACCGATCAGTCCGACCGTGAATGGTTTATCAAACCTTTTCAGACCGGCAAAGTTTATGTTTCCGACTTCTTTATTTCCAAAATGACCGGTATCCTTTGCTTCACCGTTTCGGCGCCGATTGTTAACGAAAAAGATGAAATGACAGGAATTTTCGGCGTTGATATTCAGTTCGAAGACTGGGTAAAGAGAGCGGAAGATATGGAAGAAATGGATCACATCTCGCTGCGCGCGGAATACAAGGAAATGAAATCCAAAGCCAAGCACGGCCATCACTAGAGAAACTTACATTTCAGGAGTGAAGCGAACTGAAATGATTAGTTTCTCTTGTCCCGCATAGCGAAGCGACGCGGGGCTAGGGAGACTCAAGTTTCAGGAGCGAAGCAAACTGAAACTTGCAAGTCGAACAGTCCCTCACGCGAAGCGTGTAGGGATTAGTGACACCTTCTTCAGGAACAAAGTGAACTGAAATGTCTAGCTTCACTTAGCCCCACAACGCACAGCGTTGTGGGGCTAATGACACCTTCTTTCAGTAACACCGTGTTCTGAATTGTCCTGAACAGAACTTGAACTTACAATGAGTTTCAAGTGACGGTGATAAAAAGATAGCTGCAAATCATATCTTCAAGCTCTCCGAGCAGCCGCTCCTCCTCGATCTCTTCTTTATTAATCATGATCCGGTGGATAATCTCATCGCTTATTCTGAATAGCATTATTGCAGCAGCCTCAATATCATCCACACGAATTAATTGCTTATACTGTTGTAAGAAAGTGATTAAAAATGTGATTATCTTTTTGTCTTCTTCTTTGCTAATTTTTCTAACATCTTCATCTAGGAGAATCAAAGCTGTGGTTTCCTTGTGAAGCATCGGATTGATGGCATGGGATTCTTTTAAAGACTTAATTATAAATCGAACAAGCTTTCTACCCGTATCAAGGTTTTCCGCAACGTTGTTGCCGATCTGTATGTAAAAATTGGAGAGCGCCTTTTCCGATGCTTCTTTATAGAATCGCCTCATTAACTCTATGCCAACTTCCTTCTTGTTATTGAAATATCCATAAAAGGATCCCGTGGCTATCCCGGCTCGTTCGGCCAGCTCATTCGTATTAGTTTTAAAATATCCCTTTTCAGCAAAAAGCTCCCAGGCTGCGTTGAGGATCTTTTCCCTGGTTTCAATGCTACGCTTCTGTACCGGTATTCGAGCTTTATTTTTTGATGCAGTCACGATTATTCTCCAAAATGAATCTGTTTAATTTCTTATTTAAAACAGTTTATTACACAATTTTAATAAAAAATCAATAAAAATATGATATCAGTATCACATTTTTATTGACAATATGATATAGATATCGTATTCATATTATAACGAAGATTACAATAATTCGCAATTCCACGATTTCAAAAGCGACGAGGAGAATGAAAGCATGGAATATAAATATCTAAAAACCCGTCGGGAAAAATCAACTCTCTGGGTTGAGATAAAAAATCCACCTGTAAATTTTCTAACCGTGGCTATGCTTGAAGAACTGTTTGATCTGGTCAAGCAAGCCTCGCGGGACGATTCTGTCCGGGTCTTCATCCTGACCGGTGGTATTGAAGATGTCTACATCATGCACTTCTCCATTCCCGAATTGCTGACTTTATCCAAAGA
>DJVN01000023.1:18982-19650 GCA_002441205.1 Syntrophaceae bacterium UBA6255
AAAATCGCCAAAATCATGAGCGGTTATTCGTCGAGTTTGTATCTCTGGTTTATCATGCAAAGAACTTACTTTGCTATTGAACGGCTCAATAAAATAACCATCGCCGCCCTCAACGGTAATTGCAACGGAGGCGGCACCGAACTTTCCGCCTGTTTCGACTTTCGTTTCATGGTGGGCGACCAGGGATTCACGCTGGGACAACCGGAAGTGCTGATAAATATCGTGCCCGGCGGGGGTTCTACGCAGAGACTGCCTCGGCTTATCGGCCGGGCCAAAGCCTTGGAACTGATGCTGCGCGGCAATCAGTTGAACGCTCAGGAAGCACAGCGCATCGGTTTAATTACAGATTATTTCAACAAATCAGAATTCAAAACCCGTGTGCAGGAATTTGCCGATCTGATGAGCAAGCGTCCCATGACAGCCGTGGATGCGATCAAGAAATGTGTTCATGACGGTATGGAAACCACATTGAGGCATGGATTGAGCATCGAATCGGAACAAAATATTCGCTGTCTGGATACTGAAGATACAATGAACGCCATGCAGGCCTATATCCGTTATCTTGATGAACATGTTAATTCCATTGATCGTCAAAAGTTGACCACTGAAGAACTTAATCAAGTCGTACAGGAAACAGTGAGGCATATGGAAGAAGGCAAACTGTATAA
>DJVN01000098.1:0-15657 GCA_002441205.1 Syntrophaceae bacterium UBA6255
TTAAAAATAAATTCAGTTTCGTATTGCTGTTCCATCATTATGCCGCCTCTTCAATGAACTCACCATTTTAATGATAATTATCATTTCCGGATTGCTGAAGAATTTTTTCCTTTCTATCAGCCGTACCGGTAAAAAAACAGCCACGGTTCCCAAAATGCCTGCGCCCGTTTCAACTTTATCATAATTCGTTATGATGAACTAAAGGAGAATTTTGGTCCCAGATATTCGATACACCCTTTCAATGTTGCCAGTTTCATGTAATCTTCGGTGGGAACTTCAATTTTATATCGCTTCTTCAACTCCATGACGACATCCAGAAAATCCATGGAATCCAAATCAAGCTGTTCCCTTAATCTTGTGTTGTCATCAAGGTTTGAAAGATCTTCGTCAATTGCGATCTCGGCGATGATCTCAACAATCTTTTTTCGTATGGTTTGATAATCCATGTTGATTCCTCCTGGTAAAATTTTATTTTTTTATAAAGTTTTTGATAAAATCTTTTGTTGACCGAGAGCAAATCTGCCCAGGCCGGTTATCCCCTGTATGAGGTTTTGAAGTTTCATTAGCAGTAGAATGCTGCCCGTGAACTTGAGCCTGCCGTTCATTAAAAGCCGAAGACCGGTCGTCGACTGGTTCATCAGTTGTAATGCGTCCAGCATATCGAGGTGAACCGTTACGGAAGGACTTTTTTCACCGTTAAAGACTAAACTCAGGGGAAAATTGACGCCATCTTTCTTCCTAAGATTCATATTTACCATGCCATTCATGGACATCAAGGTTTCGTAATGATTTGCATCGATAAACGAGGCCGGATTACCGGTGAAGTCATCAGTCAACTCGTTAAATTTGCCTGAAGCGGCATCACGCCAGTCTTTTTCAGAAAGAGTGACAATAAAATTAGCCCCGTCAATCGAACCTTTGGTTACCTTCATATCCTTTCCGTTCCTGAACGTTACCGAATAAACCTTGCCTCCTATGTTAAACTGCATCTTAAAATCCCTGCCGGTCAAAAAAGAGAAGTCTATAGAGTTGAGCGAATTTTTCAGCTGGTTGAATCGATCTGGAACAAATTTGGTGAAGAAATCATCAAGGCTGATGTCTTGAGGCGCCTTGAGTATAATAGATTGCCACATATTTTCCCCCGGGTTCAAAAGTCACAATATAACTTCTTCTACATATGAAATCGGCGCGTTACTTTTTGATGCTGCGTCTATCATCCATCGTCTTCACCAGACGTTTGAAAATAATTTAATGTCCCTGCGACGTTCTATAAATCCTGACAGATCTGCCACACGGATGAAGGCCAGAATCCATCACTTTTAAAATATTTGTCGGGTTCCGGCCTTCATCGATATAACGACTGGAGGAGTTTGGGGAAAAATCGCACAAACATTATGGTATGTAAACCATTTGGGGACGAAGCGACTTATATGGCGACAAAGGGGCGCTAATCAAGACTGAAGTGTCGAAGATAATTCATCGGAATTGACCTCGTACGAAGCCTATGCATCAGATGAGGCTCACATAAAAAGGCCGCTCGCTATTTGCAATGGCGGTCGTATTTAAGAAGTGATAAATGCTTTTTTGATGAATTTAGAGATCCCACCAAGGTTAACGACAGTATCCCTTCTCTTTGGCTTTTTCCAGTAAATTGCATTTTCCTAATTTACAGGCTTTTTGCGCATCGATACAGCCCAATTTTCTTTTGCCTTGAGAAAAATAAGCAATTCCCCGGTCGCTATAGCAGGCGACATTGTCAGGTTGCAAGCGAATGACTTCATTGAAGGTATCGATGGCGCGTTGATACTGACCGAGGTTAAAATAAGTAATTCCCCTGTTTTTGTGGGCGTTGACATTGTCCGGCTTTAAACGGAGGGCTTCGTTGAAGTTCTCCAGGGCATGTTGATACTGGCCAAACTGAGAGTAAGCAATGCCCCTTTCGTTGTAGGCATCTGTGTAATTCGGTTCGAGTTGAATAGCTTTGTTTAAATATTCAATGGCCTTTTCGGGATTGGTATAATTTAATGCCGCTGCTTTATTAAACCAGTCCAAGGCAGTTTCGTTTTTTTCCGAACACGAATAAAGAAAGGTTAATACCAGAAAGATAGTTATAATGATTTTGCTCATAATACCTCCACTTTTGAATTACGCATATCATAATTATTGAAAACCAGCATTCATTATTACAAATTCGGCACACAAAAAAAGCACTCCGTCATGATTTCTCACAATCGGAGTGCCTAATGATTCATCAGCGAGTTTCGTTAAATAGCTCTGACGTTTGTTGCTTCCTGGCCTTTTTTGCCCTCAGCAATATCAAAACTTACGCGCTGGCCTTCATTTAAGGTTTTGAAGCCATCGCCCTGAATTGAGCTGAAATGCACAAATACATCGCCGCCCTCTTCATTTTCGATGAAGCCGAAACCTTTGTTGGCATTAAACCACTTCACTTTGCCTTCTGACATAGTTTTAATCCTCCTTTCATAAATTTTCAAAAGTCGAATCAGCACGATGACAGAACCAAAAAAAGCCACCAAGACTCTAAAGTACCCGGTGGCTAACCTATGTGCTTCAAAATGTCTAAATTCAACTCTTTCCTTCGCCTCTTTATTTCCAAAGACCCGAAGTTGACGTAACCTTACGGCAATAAATAGTAATAGTCAAGCGTTATTTATACAGATAACGGGTTATAAGAACAATGTTGAGCGGATTTGCCCGGTTTCCTGATATTAAGCGGCATGTTATAATGTTTATATTTTTGAAAAACAGTTTAAAATTCAAAAAAAAATATCAGGGATGAGTATTGAGAAGCTTGCAAGACGACAGGAATAATTCAACTTCTTTAAATACATCTTTGGCGATTTTCCCCCGTACAATTCCATGCATATGGTAATCAATCCAGGCAAAATGTTTTTTATCGGCGCCGAGCAACCTGAATATCGCGGGACCGCTTTTCGGCGCTACCTTGGGGTCATTTTGGGCCTGAATGACCAGTGCAGGAATATGAATGTCAGGAAGCGATTTGCGGACTTTCTTCATTAGTTTTTTAACCTGCACGAACGCGCTGACCGGACAGAGAAGATAGTTGATATGGGGATTGTCCGCGTCGTTTTTCATAAACTCCACGGCAAAGTTATTCATTCCCAAATAATTGAAGAGATGATTGACGCCATTCAAACCTTCGGCAAACCTCGATGAAAATTTTTTAAATCTGAAAGGAGCGCTTACCGCAATGACCGCTTCGAAATCACGGGGCTTCAAGATAACGGATTGCAGAGCAAGACCGGCGCCGGTGGAAAACCCGGCCACGATAATTTTCTTACAGCATGTTTTCAAAATGGCGTGACCGCGATTAACGGAAGCAAGCCATTCATCATAGCTACGCGTCGAGAGATCTTTTGAGGATGTTCCGTGTCCGGAAAGCCTGGGAGCATAAACGGTTAATCCTTTTGCATGCAGAAACTGCGCCCACTCCCTGACTTCCTCCGGGGCGGCCATCAGGCCGTGAATGAGCAAAACGCCGATGTCGGATTCGCACGAATGCAATAAAAATGGCATACCGATATGGGGCGGTTTGCTTTCTCCAGTGATATAGTTTTTTTCATATTCTTTTATGAATAAATCCGACTCGGATGCCAGAAGCATATCCAGCGAGTTGCCTTGTTTTGTGAGGCCAGAAACTGTAATCATTGTTTTAGACGCCGAACTGGGAATAAACCTTGTAAATCATGGCATAATGCAGAGCTCCGCCAATCAAGACCATTATATGAAAGAGTTCATGAAAACTGAAAATGCCGGGAATCAATTTTGGTTTTTTTATGGCATAAATAATGCCTCCTAATGTAAAAGCGGCGGCGCCGGTAAATAGAAGGACACTTTGGGATATAGACATATTGGAAAGCATCTGTTTGATGGTGAAAAGACCTGACCAGCCCATAAATAGATAAATAACCGCGTATAGTGTTCGGGGTGCTTTGGGGAAAAAAATCTGGGAAATCACACCAATGCCTACAAGGCTCCACTGAAAGGCAATCATGAACCATCTGTGCGAACCATCAAGGCAGAAATAACTTACCGGAGTAAAGGTTCCCGCAATCATGAAAAAAATTGCCAGGCGATCCAATCTTCTCCAGAAGGACAGCTCGTTTTCTTTCTTTTTGAAGGCGTGATAGAGTGTGCTCGCTAAAAAGAGAAAGACCACAGATAGTGAGTAGATTAAAGCAGTAATTAAAGCGGATGCCGAGTAGCGCGCGACCAACACTAAAAATACAGTGCCAACGGCCGCCGCGATGGCACCGGCCAAATGCGAATAGAAATTAAAAGACTCCTGTTTTTTTATGGACATGGTTATATCCTTTTCTTTAAAATATTATATTTGCCATCCAGGGGAATATTATGGGGAAATATTATGGGTGAGATAAAAGGAATGCCATAACCTGCCCGTAGAGGTAGTATAAAAATGTCTAGCACATTTTAACAAAGAATTCTTTAATTATTTTAATCCTCAATGATAATATGCCTTTGGCAATTGCTCGGTCCTCACATACCTTATTTCATCACTCATAAACCATGGACAGCTCTTTGACGTTGTTGGGAGTTAGAAAAAAGCATAATAGCTCCTCAACGGGAGGAAAAACCATTGTTCTCGCGAATAGCAAAAACAGTCCCACTATTCTTTCGAAAGAAGAAATGAAAGTTATTCTTGAAGTCGTACGCTGATAAAGGTTGCCCTCCTTTAGAAAAGAAGGTCAGTTAAAAGTTGTCGTTATTTCTTCGCGGGGAGAAAATGTTTGAAGCCGTTTTTAATGATTTCGCTGGAATGCAACGTTAAATCATTAAGGGATATTTTTATTTTGTTATTGAACCAATCCTGATACACACCCACAAATCCCGAGGCAAACAAATCGACAGAAATCATAAACTGGTCTTTGTTTTTTATAGCCGACATCTTTTTTTCATCACTTAATATTTTCTCTATGAGGAGAGTTTTAAGTTGAATAAAGAAAGCTATAGAGCGCTGCGAATTAATCAATACACGGTAGTATTCCAAATCTTTTTCCAGGAAGCGTGCAATATTCGTGAGAAATGGCAAAGGATTTTCAATCAATCTGGTATTGTCGAATTCATTAAGAAATTCTAATAAAGCGGAAAGGATTTCGTCGGAGATTTGATCAGCGACATCAATGACACTTTTATAGTGAGCATAAAAAGTTCCTCTGTTGATATCCGCCCTGGTGACGACATCTATCACGGAGATTTTATCCATGTCCTTTTCTTTGATCAGTTCCACGTAAGCCTGCTTGATCAATTTTCTTGATCGCAAAGCACTACGGTACTCTGTTTTTTTACGCGCGACCGTTCTGCTCATGGCATCTCCCCGGTAAAATATTTCTTAAAATACGTACAAAATATCAATAAGTGTTCAATATTGAACAATAGTGCGAAATTTTGACTATTGACTAATGCACACTTGTTCTATATTATACTCATGTCCAAAAGTCAACTGATGTTTGATATTCATGACCAGGACAAAAAGTTGCGAAACTATACAGAACCGAAAATGCGAAGTCAATAACGCCGAAAGATGGCGGTAGTTGAAAAAGAACAGGAATTAAATCTTAAATATGAGAATGGTGGTAGAGAGAACCTGTTCCCGATTTGATAAAAAAATAATTAACCCACAACCTAAATTACATTTAGGTCTCGCTAGAGCACTTTACTCACTGGTGTAAACTAGCACATTTTTATATTACCCCTCCAAAAGGGAGTGAGAATTTTTTAATTCTCACTCCCTCACCCCTCTGATGCGTATAAAGCGGCAAGTTCTTCCTTGACAGTGTGTTTCTTAAACAGTATCTAAACAACAATTTTTAATCAACCAATGGAAACATTATAGGGTCCGCAGAGAAAAGGATTTTCCTGAAGTTATCAATATCAGCCTTCAAAGAATAAGAACGCCTTTTGGAGGCTTTCTTATTACATGTGGTAAGATTTATGAGCAACGATGGCAATACAGAATATATTAACAAAGGAGATGAATATGAATACAACAAGTGATACACGGTTTGTGGGAACGTGGG
Source organism: Syntrophaceae bacterium UBA6255 (assembly GCA_002441205.1). Classification (GTDB taxonomy): domain Bacteria; phylum Desulfobacterota; class Syntrophia; order Syntrophales; family Smithellaceae; genus Smithella. The sequence goes on from DJVN01000098.1 coordinate 6,081, forward strand.
CACTGAAATCAATGACGAAGCGATCATCCGAAGGTCGCATCAGTAAACCTTTTTCAGAGAATCCGCTTGGATATATATCCTATACGCAGGGCGGCTTCATGCACGCAATCCTGATGAAGGCGGGACGTGATCGGATCGGCATGCCCCCGGAGGAGCTGAGCGATGCCGTCAGCAAGAAATGGCTTTTTGGATCTTTGAAATATATTAAGGCAGGTATAAAGTACTTAAAGGCAATGACTTCATTTGTGTCGTATTGTGGAACATATGAAATACGCGGGAATACAGTCGTTCATCATGTCAAAGCCGCCATGGCCCCGGACTGGATCGGAACAGATCTGAAACGGGATTTTGTCTTTTCTGAAAATACGCTCACCCTTACCGCCCATGATGATGCCGGAAATGTGATGGATTTGATCTGGGAGCGGGTATCTTGATGCCGTTTGTTTTTTTACCACAAGTGGTAAGGAGACCAGAAATAAATTGGATATTTATGCACGATTGAAATATTTCATATATTCTAATTTGCCGGGGAGAAATCATTATGAATGTAAAGGGAACTGTTTATTCAACAACAAAGGCCACTGTCATTGAAGCGTTTGGCGAGGAACGTTGGGACACATTGATGGCCAGACTGGCAGCACAGGACAAATATTTCAAAGACAATATTATCATGTCCGTCACCCTTGTTCCGTTGGATAAAATCATCGTTTTATTTGACGAGTTGATTGATGACTGCTTCAATGGCGACAAAAATGCATCCTATGTGATGTTTGGAATGGTGGGCGCCAAATATGCCTTGTCGCCGGGAGGCCCCTATCATTCGTTAATGCTGACCAGGAATCTAAAACAGTTTGTCGAAACCGGTCTGCCGAAACTCTGGTCAACTTATTATGACGACGGTGAAGTTATTGCGCGGTTGGAAAATGATGTTATTTACGTCAGCATAAAAGGATTTCCCATCAAGCATGTTTATTTTGATAAACTTCTCATGGGGTACTACAAACAGGCTATTAAGGTTTACGGTAAGAGGTCGGCTGCCACGATGGTCAGGAGTCTTACCGCCGGCGATGATGATATTTATGTAAAGTACGAACTGAAGGATTCGTGATTGACCTTGGAATAGAAGAGGAGACAAATTATTTTTAGTATATTTCCCAAAATAGAAGGTAAACCCTGTCTGTACTTATCTTTGCTGATTATTCCTTGGTTGCCTTTGTCAGATCGATATGACAGTAGCCGCGGGAGTTTTTCTTTAAATAATCCTGGTGATATTCTTCCGCCAGATAAAATTCTTTCGCCGGTAAAATTTCCGTGACTATCTTTTTCGAATAATGGCCTGATTTTGCCAGGTTTGCCAAAGACTCCTTTGCCGTTTTCTCTTGTTGGGGATTCGTGTAAAAAATTGCCGACCGGTATTGAGTTCCGACATCATTGCCCTGTTTATTGAGGCTGGTGGGATCGTGTATTTCCCAGAAATGCTTGAGCAGCCGCTCATAACTGACGACTTTCGGATTAAAGGTTACCCGAACAGTTTCGGCATGGCCTGTTTTACCGGTGCAGACTTCTTCATAAGCAGGGTTTGCCCTAATCCCGCCGGTATAACCGGATTCACTTTTTATTACTCCTTTTACCCGGCTGAAGTACTCCTCCACACCCCAGAAACATCCGGCGGCAAAAATGGCTGTTTCCGTTGTTTCAACAGATTTATCGTCGAGTAATGGTAAGTATTCGCCATAACCTGCAGCTTCCATTTTTTCTTTGGGGATGAATTTTAATGAAGCGGAATTGATGCAGTATCTGCGGCCGGTTGGGTCAGGACCGTCTTCAAAAACATGTCCGAGATGTATATCCGCTTTGGCACTCCTTACTTCTACACGTTTCATTAAAAGACTATTGTCGTCTTTTTCCAACACAACTTTTTTCTTGATGGGTTTGGTGAAACTTGGCCATCCCGTACCGGAATCAAACTTGTCTACAGAACTGAAAAGCGCTTCTCCGGAGACGATATCCACATAAATCCCTTCTTGGTGTTTGTCCCAATATTCGTTCTGGAAAGGAGCTTCGGTGGCGTTTCCGAAAGCGACGTCGCATTGCAGCGGAGTCATCTTTTTCTTGGCATTTTCCATCATCGTTTTATTATCCATAATCTTCTCTCCTTGTGCTCGTTCAGAGACTTTGGCAAGTAAAAAAACCCATACAAATCCAAACACCAGAATGATTATCAATATGGGGGAATATTTGTTTTTCATAAAATTGCCTTTTCATTAAAATATAATCAATCATAAAGCATTTGCAAGAGGTATTTAGTTATCGATTGGGCTTGATAATGACAGGGGTGCAATGATTCGACCACTGGATCGAAAAGGACTTCACAGAATACAAAAATTTTATTATAAAAATAATTATATAAAATTGAAAATTTAACTGTAAATCGAGCACAAAAATTGCTAGATAGTCACATGTCAACTAAAACAAAGATTGAAGAAATTCGTTCAGCGCAGGAACTACGTAGAATTAATTCTACGTATAAAAAGCTAACCAATTTTCAAAAATATTTTTTAATCTCTCCGGGTATAATTCCCCGCCGCTTGCGGCGAAAAAATGATATAGTAAGTGTATGTCGAAAAGCAAGTACATACGCAAAACACACAGTGTATCGGTGATATTGTATTATTACGTATGTCCGGCAAAATACCGGAAAGTAGTATTCGGTTCGGCAGTTGATAAAACGATAAAGGAAATCTGCCTTGAAATCTCCAAACGATACCAAGTGCATTTTCTTGAAACAGGAATAGACAAGGATCATGTTCATTTTAATTTATGATAGCGATAATTGACTATAACGCCGGAAATATTACCAGCGTGGCGCGGGCGCTGCAAAACATCGGGCAGGATTTTGTCGTGACCGACAATACAAAAAAACTTGACGCGGCATCGCATGTCATTTTTCCGGGGGTCGGCGCGGCAGGCGAAGCGATGGCGTATCTCCGCGAAAAGAAACTTGATGTCTGGTTGAAGAGTTATTTTAAAACAGGCAAACCACTATTGGGTATTTGCCTGGGGACACAGATTATTTTGGATTATTCCGAGGAAAACGAAACTTGCTGTATCGGTCTTATCGCCGGTTCGACAAAACGCTTCCCTGAAAAATTGACTTCGGAAGGTGAGTTTTTAAAGATTCCGCAAATGGGTTGGAATAACATCAAATTGCTTCGCAGTCACCCGGTGTTTGAGAATGTCTTGCCGGATGCTGAATTTTATTTTGTGCATTCCTATTATCCGGCGCCTGCTGATGATGAGGCGATTTTAGGCATTACCGAATACGGAATTACGTTTTGTTCGGTACTTGCTAAAAACAATCTGGTGGCCATGCAGTTTCATCCGGAAAAAAGCGGTCGTCCAGGCCTGCAAATATTGAAGAATTTTTGCGCATGGAGACTGTCATGATCAGCAAGAGAATCATTCTTTGCTTAGATGTGCGCGATGGTAAACTTACCAAAGGCATCAAATTCAAGGGCAATGTGGATATCGGCGATCCGGTGGATGCCGCGCGGGAATATTACGAACAGGGCGCGGATGAAATTGTTTTTTACGATATTACGGCGTCGTCGGACAAACGCAACATCATGATCGATGTGGTGCGGCGTGTGGCGGAAACGATTTTTATCCCCTTTTCTGTGGGAGGCGGTATCCGTAATCTTGAGGATATGCGCAAAGTAATACTGGCCGGAGCGGAAAAAGTCAGTGTTAATTCCGCGGCAGTGGATAACCCCCAGATAATCACGCAGGGGGCGAAAGCCTTCGGCAGTCAATGTATTGTGCTGGGAATGGATGTAAAAAAGGTAGAAACGTCAGAAAAAATTCCTTCGGGTTATGAAATAGTGATTAACGGCGGCAGAACATTTACAGGAATTGATGCTTTGTGGTGGGCAAAAGAAGCTCAAAGGCGTGGCGCCGGTGAAATTTGCCTTAATTCCATCGATGCTGACGGAGTCCAAACCGGCTATGAGTTGAATTTAACAAGAATGATTTCTGAAAACGTGGGTATCCCGGTTATTGCTTCCGGTGGTGCAGGCAAACCGGAACATTTGGCGGACGTGCTGACCAAAGGGAAAGCCGATGCGGCCTTGATTGCTTCCATGGTGCATTATCGAACATATACTATTGAAGAAATTAAGAAATATCTGTATGAACAAAACATTACAACAAGAATGCTCTGGTAATTTTTGATATTTTGCACTAGGAAACTCTCCAGCGAAGTATTATAATAATACTATCAAGTCAGGAGGCTAATGAAAGTGGATACAAAGAGGTATGAGTTAAATGTTCAGTTGGCGCAAATGCTCAAGGGTGGCGTCATTATGGACGTAATAAATGTCGAGCAGGCAAAAATAGCGGAAGAAGCGGGAGCCGTGTCCGTTATGGCTCTGGAACGTGTGCCGGCGGATATCCGCAAAGACGGTGGTGTTGCGAGGATGTCCGATCCTGCAATGATTGCCGCGATTAAGAAAGCCGTAACCATTCCGGTGATGGCCAAGGCGCGTATCGGTCATTTTGTGGAAGCGCAAATTCTCGAAGCTTTGCGCATTGATTATATAGATGAAAGCGAAGTTTTGACCCCGGCTGATGAGGAATGTCATATTGATAAGACAAAATTTTCGATTCCTTTTGTTTGCGGCGCGCGAAACCTGGGAGAGGCTTTGCGAAGGATTGCCGAAGGCGCAGCCATGATTCGCACCAAAGGAGAGGCAGGGACGGGAAACGTTGTTGAAGCTGTCCGCCATATGCGAACCATGAACCGTGAAATCGGTCAACTGGTGCAGATGCCGGTGGAGGAAGTAACTGGTTTTTGTAAGGCCAACGGAATTCCTTACGAATTGGCTTTAAAGGTTAAAGAATTAGGACGTTTGCCGGTGGTTAATTTCGCGGCGGGAGGCATTGCCACTCCGGCGGATGCCGCTCTGATGATGCAATTGGGTTGTGATGGCATTTTTGTCGGATCCGGTATTTTCAAATCGGCCGATCCGGTCAGACGGGCAAGGGCTATTGTTAAAGCTACCGCTTACTTCAACGATGCGCAAAAGGTTCTCGAAGCGTCGATGGATCTGGGTGAGGCTATGCCCGGTCTGGAAATCTCGCAAATTCCACCCGAACAAATATTGGCAAAACGCGGCTGGTGATTTTTCATGACACTGCGTTTAGTCGGCAACAAGCCTTCCATTATCGGAGTTCTGGATTTGCAGGGCGGAGTGCATGAGCATCTGGAACATCTTGAGAGCATTGGTGTTGCCTATAAAAAAGTTAAACAGGTGGAGGATTTCAACAATCTGGCTGGATTGATTATTCCCGGCGGTGAGAGTTCCTGCCTGTCGAGGTTACTTAATATCTTTGGAATCAAGAATATTATACTCGAAGCTCATCGCAAAGGAATGAAAATCTGGGGCACCTGCGCCGGAGCCATTTTACTGGCTAAAAAGGTTGTTGGTGAGAAATCCTGTCTTGATTTAATCAATATTACCGTTGAACGCAATGGTTTTGGCGCCCAACTGGATAGTTTTGTTAGTGAAGCATTAATTCCCGGAGTTTCCGCCAAACCGGTACCGCTAACCTTTATTCGCGCGCCAAAGATATTAGACGTGGGATCTGGTGTTCATATGCTTTTAAAAATAGATGATTATATTGCTGCAGCGGAAAACGAATCCGTTCTGGTCACGGTTTTTCATCCGGAACTGACCGGATGTCTTGCCCTGCATCATTATTTTGCTGTCAAATGCGGTCTAAAAACCGTTCTCAAAGGTAATGAATACTCTGATCCGCGCTGGGACCTTTCCAGTTGGACAAAACACGCTGGCATTGATGAAAAATATCAGGCGCTAAAAAAATAATTTTATAGACGCGTTCATTACACGTTAATCCAAAAACAAATAGTTATAAGTTGAAAATACTTGTCCGGGGTCAATTTAATATTGACAGATATTCATATCTTTTTTAGACTGATACATATAAGGAGCGGCAGTGCAAAATAATTTCCCGGAATACGTTGTCGGTTCTCGTTTAATTCGCTTTTTGATGAAGATCGGCAGTTCTTCTGAACTTGATCCGGAAGAACGACGCAGGCGTATATCAGCGGTGTTCGCTTTGCTGGTCATCATGATCAGCGTGTCCTTTTTCTCCATTTACCATTATTGCAATCGCAACTATTCCGTCGCTGGATATGACCTGCTGACATTCTTTATCTCTCTTTTTCTGCTGCTATATATTCGAAAACAGGGGAAAGCATCCATTGCTTACTGGATCATGTGTTTCGGGGGGATATTGGTTTTTGGCGGAACAACTGTTTTTGGAAGAACAGATATTTCCATCTTTTTGTGGGCATTTTTGCTTCCGGCATTGTCTTTTTCCATCATGGGAGATAAAAAAGGATTGATCATTGCGCTGGCCTTTTTTTGCACGGCTATCTTATTAATGATAGTACCCGAGCATATATTAAATTCGGCGCCGTACTCTCGTTATGTTGTCATACGTTTCAGTATTATTTATTTAATACTTACATTTATTATTTACTACTATGAGTCATCGCAACAAATGCTTATCCGTTATATTCAGGAGGAACGAGACAAATTCGAAAATGTTTCCAAGCATGATCTTCTGACCGGTCTTTCCAATCGCAGAGATATAATAGGGAAGATGGAAATCGAGCGGGAACGTCATTCCCGCATGGGAAAGCCTTTTGCAGTGATTATGGGCGATATAGATAATTTTAAAAACCTGAATGACACTTACGGACATGACGCCGGAGATTACGTTCTGCAAACAATAGGAAGTATTTTAGTGAACCAGGTTCGCAATATTGATTGTCCTTCACGATGGGGAGGAGAAGAATTTCTGATTATACTTGTCGATACCGACCTTGAAGGCGGACAAAGAGTTGCCGAGAGAATCAGAAAAAAGGTTGAGAATGCGAAATTTCAGTATAAAGACAGGGAATTTACTGTGACAATGACCTTCGGATTGAGTATTTATCAAGGCGCCGATGAAAATATCGACGAGTGCATCAGGCGTTCAGATAACGCTCTTTATGAAGGCAAGAACCAGGGGAAAAACAGAGTGGTTGCCGCTTAGTCAGATTCAAATGTTGTCCATGAAGATGTTAAAATTGATTTCTTCATTTACTGAAAGCCGGTTATAAATGAAAGAGCTTCAGAAAAACGGTCGCCAGTCCCAGGAAAGTCAAAAAACCGAACGCGTCTGTAAAAGCGGTCAGGAAAATGTGTGATCCGAGAGCCGGATCCAGCCGAAGGCGCTTTAACGCCAGAGGGATTAACGCGCCGACCAGTGTCCCTGTGAAAATACTGATAATCATGGCCAGACCGAGAATCAGCCCCAGAATGGGTATGCCTTTCCAGAAATATGCAATGATGCCTATGACAATTCCTACGGCGACGCCGTTGGCAATGCCGACGGTAATTTGTCTGAACAGGGCGCGTTTCGCGTTCTCAAAGGTAATTTCTCCAAGCGCCATACCGCGCACGATAAGTGTCAGCGTCTGACTGCCCGCATTGCCGCCCAATCCGGCTACAACCGGCATAAAGAACACCAGTGCCACCATCAATTTTATTGTTTCTTCGAAGAAACCTATCACCAGCACGGAGGCAAGAGCCGTTATGAGATTCAGATAAAGCCAGGGGAGTCTTTTTTTAACGGATTCGGTGGTGTTGTTGAAAACGGTGTCGTCCTCACCCAATCCGGCGATGCGGTAGATATCTTCGGATGTTTCTTCCTGGATGGCATCGACAACATCGTCAATGGTAATCCGACCCAGCAGACGCTGTTGATTATCCACGACACCGATAGAGACCAGATCGTATTTTTTGAAGAGACGGGCCACTTCTTCCTGATCCATGTCGTGGGGAACGCTGGGAATATCCTCATCGATAACATCCAGAATCGGCGTAAAACGTTTCGTTGTAATAATACTTTGCAGAGGAACGGTTCCGATCAATTTATCGGTTTCATCAACGACAAAAATGTTATGAATATTTTCGATTTCATCTTTGGCGTCGGCAACGGCCTGAAAGGCGTCGTTGATGGTCGCGTCTTTTCTTACGGAAACCAGTTCCGACTGCATGATACCGCCGGCGGTATCATCGGCGTATTTCAGCAGTTCCTGAACTTCCTGTGATTCTTCCGGTTCAATCGCTTCCAGAACGGCCTTGGCCTGATCATCGGAGAGCTCGGCGATAATATCCGCCTTGTCGTCCGAGTCCATCTCTTCGATAATGTCAGTGAGTTTTTCGTTGGAAAGATCTTCGATAAGCTGCTCACGGGATGTATCGGATAATTCAAGAATAACGTCGGACGCTTTATCCACATCGAGCAGCGAAAAAAGATGTAAACGGTCTTCTTCTTCCAACTCGTCGATCAAATCGGCGATGTCGGCCGGATGCATATCGGAGAAAAGATCGATGATGTCGAATTCCCGGTTGCGGCTGATCAGATCTTTTAATGTCTCCAGCGCGGTCAGCTCTTTTTTCTTGGCCTTTGTCATAAATTTAGCCTGAATTAATGGTTGGTTGAAAAATTGTTTGAATGATTTACAATAAACTTAAGTATTACCCGTGTGCTTTCACTGGGAAGAAGATTCTTAATCGAAATTTTCGCGTATGAAATTTCGTTTTCCGGCAACGGGACTATAAAAAAATTAAATATGCATGTCAATGAATTTCTTTGAAAAAATGTCAAATAAAATAAAAATTCTAACGGCTGATAACGCGTAGAAATGTTATTTTTCCTTCAGTTTAAGTTGACAGACAACCCCGGCTTTTTTATACTTTGCAGCAAAAGAATATTCTGAAACCGGGAGAGATAGAAAAACCATCAAAAGTATTGTCGAACATATCGAGGAAAATTTTTTTGCCGTTTGCCGCTACTGGGGAACTTTAAATTATTCCCTAAAAGAAGTCGATTCCATAGCGGCAATGAGCACCGGTGTTCCCGTTTCCGATATCAACTGGGTATGCAATGCAAAACCCTTAGATCGTGTCAGTGCAGAACGTGTTGATGCAATAAAAAAATACTATGAAACATTAAATCTTCGTTTCTGGTGGTGGATATATCCCTGTGGACATTCAACGGAAACCATTAAAATTTTACGGGATAAGGGGTTGCGGTTGTTTGCAAAAGTTCCTTGCATGGCGGCACAGTTAAATGAAACATTGATAGATTATAAGCTGACCGATGAAATAATCATATGCCCTGTCACGAGTAAAAACGATTTGCTTGTATGGAAAGATATTTCCTTCGATGGATTTGAAATGCCGGCTCGTGCGCAAGATACATACAGTGCGTTCGTTTTATCATTTAATCTCGATGCCTCCTCTCCTCAGAAACTTTTTCTCGCATATTTTGACGGGAAACCTGTTGCGACATCATTACTTTTTACGCATAAAAATACAGCGGGAATCTATTATGTATCGACTCTTCCCGCCTGTAGAAACAGAGGATTCGGTCAAAAAATCACTCAGGCGGCGATGCAATCGGCAAAAGAATCAGGTTTTAAAGATGTTATTTTACAGGC
>DJVN01000098.1:15662-30114 GCA_002441205.1 Syntrophaceae bacterium UBA6255
ACGCTTACTTCTTCCAAATATTTTTCTTTCATCAAGTAATTGAAGATTTGCTCATTCACAAAAGTATGGCCATCTGGTGTCCAATGCTTTCCCTTTTGGGGAAACGTGTATGGAATCGTCAAGTCAATATGAGGTATACGGTTATCCTCGAGGTGTTTCTTCAATGCTGAATGCTCACCTTGTAGTCCGACGATAAACTTTGATCCTCGAGTTTTAACGAATCTATGCATATTCGTAATAATCATATTCGTAGGGTCGTGGAGTGTCAAAGAAGGTGGGTCTATGAAGTTGAAATATAATTTTGTAAGAAGTCTAAACCAAAATGAATTCGATAGTATTTCATGCTGTGAAAGAAAATAATGCCATGATTTCGGGACAGGGACGCCTTGTAGCGTCAAATGATCTCCGTTAGCGATGAAATACGGTTTGAAATACCCGTACCTGTCGTTCGTGCAGTTATCCTCTTCGTCATTGCTGAATATAAGAAACACAATATGTGGCTTGTAATAGTCATAATGCTGTTTAAGAAGCAAATACTCTTGATCCGTTCCATATCCGCTGACTCCAAGGTTATAGATGGACAAATTGGCAAACTTTGCAGCAAGTTTTTCAGTGAATCGTTCTTGCTTTTCGACATCATAGCCCCAAACGAATGAATCTCCTAAAAAAACAATCCTTGGGTTAGCCCTAACGATATGCTCCGAGTCTCGAAAACCCCGGCTGTTGTGTTCCACTTCAATGGATCTACTTCCTGTAAATAGGCTGTAGCTGTTTTCGACAGGAAACCAACCTAATTTTATATCATACCGGTACAATAAGTTTCTTTCATCATACCACATGGCCAAAGCCAAGGTGTTTTTGAAAAGAACTCTCATGACTATCTCTGTAATAACAAAGCAACAGATTAACGATAGTAAAAAAACCAAAAGATTTATAAAATGTTTCTTTATCAAGCGAATTCGGGTATCCTTATAGAACAAAATAACCAAGAATATTTACGGATAATCTTGCCAACGATTCATGCCATGAGGCAAGTGATCCTTCTGTAATTTATTTCCGCTCTTTCAATAAATCACGTATTTCCATGAGTAATTTATCCTGCGATGAAGGTTCTGCCGGTGTTTCCTCCTCTTTACGTTTCATTGTATTGATTGCCTTGATGGCGATAAAAATAGCAAAAGCAATAATTGCGAAATCTATGAGAGTTTGGATAAACTTTCCATAGCCGATGACGACAGCCGGAACTTCTCCCGCAGCTTCTTTGATTGTGAAAGCCAAATTGGAAAAATCCGCTCCACCCAGAAGCACTCCGATTGGAGGCATAACCACATCACCCACAAAGGATGAAACAATTTTCCCAAAAGCAGCGCCAATAATGATACCGACAGCCATGTCGACAACATTACCTTTAATCGCAAACTCCTTAAATTCCTTTATCATACCCATGATAATGACCTCCTAAATTAAATTATTTGATGTGAATACACTATTCCTGATTCATTTGACGTATGGTTATGCCCTTTTAACATATATTAAGTTAGAGTTCAGCTCATTTTTGATAACCTAAACTGAAAGGATGTAGATGATTGATGATTTCATAAAAGAATTGCACATCGGGCAAAGTCATGAGATTTCAACGGCAATGCCCCTTGCTTTTAACCCGTTCCAACAATTTGCATGTTTCTAAATGACATGCTTTTTTAGCGTCAAGGCAACCCTGTTCTTTATCGCCCTGGAGAAAATAAATAATGCCACGGTGTCTGACAGGCATCGGCATAAGAATACGGTTTTAAACGTATTGCCTTATTATAATACTCAGGAGTAAGATAATATTGAAGGTGTTTTGAATAGGCAATTCCGCTGCTGTCGTAAGCGATGGCTTCATCCTTTTCTTTTGCTTTTTCGGTACTTTGGCGTTACACAAATTCTTTCTTCCAAATTGCTGTTGGGGCTAATGCTTTCTCATTCACTATTTTTATAGGTTTTCTCATCGAGGACTTTTTCATTGTCGTCATAATTGACAGGTTTTTTTGTATTTTACTTTGTCTCTTCTTGCAATCAATTGAAAAATAGTATTTTCATGGGGTTCTAACGGTTTGTTTGGAAAGGAACGTGTTTCACGTTTGTCAAGAATGAATTTGATTACATTGAAATTTACTTTTTAAACACGACCATATTTATCTTCAAAACGTTCTATGTCGTCATCGCCGCAATATTTACCGGTCTGGACTTCGATAAAGATCAGCTCTTCGTTTGAAGAATTTTGGATGCGGTGTTTTGCTTTTTTAGGAATATCGATTGCATTTCCTGCTCTTAGAGATTTTTTTTTGCCGTCAACCGTTGCAACGCCTTTACCGGAAACGACAAACCAGTGTTCGGAACGGAAATGGTGAAGTTGCAAACTCAGACACCCTCCGGGTTCCACAATAATTCTTTTGACTTTGTGGTCGGCGGTTTCCGATAAAACTTCAAAACTGCCCCAGGGGCATTGGGTCATTTTTCCCATTTTCATCGCCTGTAAAATCTGCCGCATACCTAACACATATTTTGAACGGAGAAAAGCGCTCTTTTTCATTTTCCATACTCGCTTTCGAATTTAAATTATGATACTTAAACATATCGCGCATCGATAATGTCGGCGGAAAGTAACGGGGTTTGATGAACATCTCCTATACGGTCAGACGAAGCAGAAAAAGACAAAAAACCATGTCGCTTCAGGTTTGCGATGACGCGAAAATCATTGTATCTGTTCCTGCTTTTACACCCGCCGATGACATCAGACGTTTTGTGGAGCAAAAACAAGGCTGGCTGGCTAAAATACTGGCGAGACAGAAGCAGGAGGCCGCGCAAGCCAAAGAGAAAAAATACGAAACCGGCGAACACTTTTTTTATCTCGGACAGCGCTATCCACTGGAGGTTTTCTTTGAACCTTTTGAGAAGGAAGGGATTGTTTTCCGGAATAATCGCTTTTATCTTAATTGCCGCAGCGATAAAGCGTTAAGAAAACATTATTTTATTTCATGGTATAAGCAAAAAGCAGACGAGTTAATTCGCCGTCGTGTTGATTTTTTCAGCAGGATGCTTAAATTGCGTTATGAAAAGATCAGAATAACTTCCGCCGAAAGCCGCTGGGGGTCCTGTTCGGAAGATAATATTCTTGCTTTCAGTTATCGCCTGATCATGGCGCCGCCGGATGTCATGGATTACGTGGTTGTCCATGAGTTGATGCACATCCGGGAAAAGAATCATTCGTCGAGATTCTGGAAAAAGGTGGAGGAATGTATCCCTTCATTCAGAGAGCATCGTCGCCGGCTTAACCATAACCGTCGAAACTTTGCGCTTTGAACGGACGAAAGAAAGGAATTGTGAAATATTGATATGGAACACATTGAAACCATTGATTTGAAACACCGTGAGGTTCTGGCGGAGCGCTTCAAAACAATGAATCTGCGGATTTCCGATTATGCCTTTGCGAATGTTTATCTTTTTCGCAACATCAGCCATTACGAATTTCTGACGAAGGAATGCGGTCTGTTCGTTTCCGGCCGGAATAAACAAAAGCAAACCTATGTGATGCCGTTGAACGATCCGCGCGGGTGTGACCTCAAAACATTCTGTGAAATTCTGGGAGAAAGAGATTTTTTCTTTCCCATCCCCGAGGCGTGGCTTGTTTATTTCCCGAAGGAAAAATTCAGCGTCCGTTATGACGAAAGCGAATCCGACTATCTGTACCTTACCGAAAACATGGCTGGATTTAAGGGAAAACAATACTTGCGCCATCGCAACCATTTAAAACAATTTTTGGCGTCGTACATTCCCGAGGGCGTGCCCCTATCCGACCATAACTGCAGCGATGCGATGATTGTATTACACCAATGGCAGGAGGATTCCCGCATGTCATCCGATAAAACGGACTTTGAACAATGCAGCGAAGCCTTGCAAAAGTATTTCGGCCTTGCGCTCTGGGGGATAATATATTACATTGCCGGCAAACCGGCCGGTTTTATCATCGGGGAAGCGCTGACGGGTGATACGTTCTGTCTGCATTTCGCCAAGGCATCGAAAAGGTACCACGGAATTTACGAATATATGTTTCACGACACGGCTAACAGACTGAAGCCTGAATATAAGTATCTTAATCTGGAAGAGGACATGGGCAATAAGAATTTGCGCCGGACAAAAAAATCCTATGGTCCGGAGTTTCTGCTGAAGAAATACCGTGTCGGAATCAAATAATCTGGAAAGTTTATATCGATGAGCGATTTGGTGAATATAACATTACTGCATGAAGGTGATCAGGGAGTCATTCATGCCATCGAAGGCGGGTCGGCCATTACCAGCCGCTTTGCCGGCATGGGCATCGTCGCCAACGCCAGATTCCGTATCGCGCAGATCAGCGGCGGACTGATCGTGCTTCAGGTTGCCAATACCCGTATCGCACTGGGACGGGGTGAAGCTTCAAAAATAACGGTTTCCAGAATTGCTCCGGAGACTGAAATCTGTCTGCCACCCATTGAAAAGGAAATTTCCGTGGCGCTGGTCGGTCAACCCAATGTCGGCAAATCAACCATTTTCAATATTCTCACCGGTTTATCCCAGCACGTCGGTAACTGGCCGGGAAAAACGGTGGAGAAAAAAGAAGGGATCCATCGCGCTGACAGCATTTTAATCAAAATTGTTGATTTGCCCGGAACATACAGCCTGACGGCATTTTCCGAAGAAGAAAGAATTACCCGTGATTTCATCATCAACGAGAAGCCGGAACTGGTTGTGCTGGTTTTGAACGCAACGGCTCTGGAGCGGGGGCTTTATCTTTTGGCCGAATTGCTTTTGCTCAATCGGCCGGTCATCGTGGCTCTGAATATGCTTGACGTTGCCTCCGATCAAAACATCGAAATCAACACCCGCGCATTGGAAGACTCTCTGGGAATTCGGGTTATTCCCATGGTGGCCAAGCGCAACAGCGGCATCAGGGAACTGGTCTCTCAAATATCCATGGTCGCTTCCTGCGAATACAGATTTAAACCGGCAATGCCTCAAGTGTCCGCCGATCATCAGCAGATCTATCAGGAGATTCTGATACTGGTCAGACCATATATTCATGANNTGATCAAATAGAAAAACTGCTCATCAAGCATGAAGACGCCCTGCATGCCGTGGTCAACGGCCGTTATGACTGGATTGAAGCAATCACCCGCTCCGCCGTTTCCCGCTTTAAAATGGGACAAGTGGTATTGACTGACAGGATCGATCATATCCTGACGCGTCCGGTTTTCGGGATTCCCATACTGCTGGCGGTGATGGCGCTGGTTTTCTTCCTTACCTATCGGGTGGGCGTGCCGCTTCAGGAATGGCTCAGCGATCGTGTTCAGCAATTTATCGGTTTTGCAGAACCCTTCACGGCAGCCTGGCCTCCGTGGCTCAGTGGATTGCTGCTCAATGGCGTTGTCGGCGGCGTCGGTTCGGTGCTGACGTTTCTGCCGGTGCTGCTGATCTTTTTTGCCATCATGGCTTTTCTGGAGGATGTCGGTTACATGGCGCGCGCCGCGTTTATAATGGACAAGATCATGCATCTTGTCGGATTGCACGGGAAGAGTTTTATTCCGATGTGTCTGGGATTCGGCTGCAATGTGCCCGCCGTTCTGGGCGCGCGTATCATCGAGACGCAGAAAGCAAGAATGATAACCCTTCTTTTAATTCCTTTTGTTCCCTGTACCGCCCGATTGGCCGTGCTTACCCTGGTTTCCGCCGCAATTTTTGGCTCCAACGCTGCTTATGTGGCCTGGAGTATTGTGGCTTTGAACATTGCCGTCCTGGGTATTGCAGGGATCTTTGTTGGTAAAATTCTCTGGAAACAAGATGCTCCCTTCATCATGGAGCTGCCCATTTATCATACGCCAGATGTAAAAACGATTTTAATGGTTATTTGGACCAGGACATTATCGTTTATCCGCAAGGCTGGAACCGTAATTCTTGTCGTATCCCTTGTGATCTGGTTTTTGTCCTATTTCCCCAAGGGAGAAGTGGAAGAAAGTTTCCTGGCATCGTTCGGGAAATTATTGCAACCGCTGGGTGTGCCGCTGGGACTGGACTGGAAGATGCTGACCGCACTTTTAACCGGTCTGGTTGCCAAAGAAAATGTAGTCGCCACGCTGGGCGTTCTTTATACGGTGGGCAGAGATGGCTTGTCCAATATACTGCCGACCGTTATGCGTCCGGAATCAGCCGTTGCGTTTCTTGTCGTCATGATGCTTTTTATCCCCTGTGCTGCGACCGTGGCCGTTTTGAAAAAAGAAATGAATAACCACAAGTGGTTTTATGCTTCCATTGTCATGACTCTGCTTGTTTCCTATTTCGGCGGAATTGCCGCCTACAATTTTGTCCAATGGCTTCTGATGTAAAAATCCTTGCTGTTGTTTCTTCGAGCTAATAACTCACTTTTCTCACAACCGGACGGTAAAGAAAGAGATTGCGGCGGAGAAAACTGGTCTGGCTCTGCATATCGTCTGACGAATTACAGACGTAACTCACAACAAGATTTTTATCCCGTGAAAATTCGACGTGTTCTTTTCCCGCGTAACAAAAATTGCCTTTATCGTACAGTGGACTTTGAGAATCAACCTCGGCAACCTTCGCTCCCAAGGGTTTCGGCTCACTCCAGGGACCTTCAAGTTTATCGGCGGTTTGATATAAAAGCTGATCCCCTTTGTTTTCTATGGACAGAAAAACGGCAATCCATTTTTTGTCGGTCGGATGATATCTTACGCTTAGCTCGGAAGCAAAGGCGTTCAGAACAACTTTAACCTTTCGGGGATTCAGATGATTCCGCCACGTTCCGTCTTGATAAAAATATTCGACTGCCCCCACGGGATGATCAATGCGATTCGCCGGAATACGAGCGAGAATGTTTCCGAACACGTTGAAATTTTCCTTGGAATAAACATAAAAAGGATAAAAATAAACATAATCATGATAGACGACTGACGTTGCGGCAAAAGCTGATATCTCTTTTGGAAGCGCCGGCGTCAAATCAATGAAGTCGTACTTCCATTGGCGAGGGTCGGCCGCGGAAAAATCTTTTACGCGGACAAATTTGTGACCGGCTACTGTAAAATTAAACACCTCTTCTCTTTTGTCACCCGGAGCGATGGATATGAGCGGAATGTATAAAATATTGTTGACAATAAAGGGATCCTGAGGCCAGACCCATTCATTTTCACAAAATGATGATACAAACTTACCTTCTTGATGACTCAAGTAATATTGAATTTTAAATTCGTTATTTTTTGAACAAGATGAAACACCCATTGTCGTTCCCAGGATAACGTCCATATCAACGCGGTCTCTTCTGCATCCTCCGCAAGCAACAAAGGTGTCTCCAAAAAGCCACAAGGTTCTGTCTGTGTCCAGTTGAATGGAGTAAGCACCATCGCCGCCGTACCAGCCGTCTTTATCAGGGAAAACAGGAAGACACTGACCTGGCGGAGCTTCTGCGTAATATTTCCCGGAAATGAAAGTTGAACAGGAAAGTAAAATAAAACATGAAAGTAATAGAACAAGCCTCCATGATATTTTTCGGATAAGGAACGTGTTGTTCATAAATTTATCTCCAATGATCAATCAGAATCTTTACGCCAATGGCGATCAAAACCAGACCGCCGAATATTTCAACTTTTTTGCCGAATATTTTTGCCAATATTTTTCCGAAGCACATGCCTGTTACAGTCATTGTAAAACATGTTACGCCAATCATAAGCGCTGGAATAATAATTTCCATCTTTAATAAAGAAAAACTGAATCCAACCGCCAGCGCGTCAATACTGGTAGCGATGGAAAGCACAAGCAGTGGCCAGCCGCGCGTCTGATCGGTCTTTTCTTCATCGCGTTCCTTTTTGAATCCTTCCCATATCATTTTCCCGCCGATCAATGCCAGCAGTACAAAAGCAATCCAGTGATCAAATGCCGCTATGATTTCGACGACAGTCCAGCCCGCCAGCCAGCCGGCAATCGGCATGGCGAACTGAAAAATTCCGAAGGCAGAAGCCAGCCTGAGAACAGGTCCCCATGATTTATTATTGTTTTTGGCGCCTATGCCGATGGCCACCGAAAACGCGTCAACACCGAGCCCGACGGCTATAAAAAATATTGTTATATAACTCATGCTTGATTGTTCCGATCACTTTCCATTGTGCAAATGAGAATAAATCTTCTCCGCCAGGGACTTACCAATTCCGGGAACTATTTGCAATTCGTCCAGCGTCGCATTCCTTGTTTTCTTAATGGAACCGAAATGATTCAACAAAATATTTCTCCGCTTCGCGCCGACATCGGGAATCTCGTCGATGGCAGAGGTTAAATCATTTTTCTGTTTCAACTGATGATGATAACTCAAAGCGAAACGGTGGGCTTCATCGCGCGCCTGCTGAAGCAATTGCAGAGACTGCGGCCAAGCAGACAAATAAACGGCATCCTTCCGTCCCGGAAGATAAATACGATCTTCCGACTTTGTTGTTTTTTTCTTTACCACGCCTTTGCCGGGAATAAGGGCACGCTCCTCTTTGGCCAGTCCAATTACATCCAGCCTGATTTTCAAATCCTTCAACACGGAGAGCGCAACATTCAACTGACCCTTGCCTCCGTCAACGACAATCAGATCAGGTAGATTTTCGGTATGCGCGAATCTGCGGGAAAGAACCTCATACATCATTCCGTAATCATCGGGTTCCGCCAAAGATTCTATCCGGTAACGACGATAACTTGATTTATCGGGTTTGCCGTCCTGAAAAACAACTATAGCGCCGACGGCGTGCTTACCGCCAATATTGGAGATATCATAGCATTCTATGTGCCGCGGTAGTTTTTTTAGCGATAATTTTTCCTGAAGAATCTGTAAAACAGCTTCTGTCTGTTCACGGTTCTTGTGCGTTGCCTCCCAGAGGTTGCAGGCATTTTCGTTGGCCATCTCCACTAATGCATTCTTTGTTCCGATGGCAGGCACCGTTAATACAACTTTCTTGTTTTTCATATCCGTCAGCCATTCGATGATTGCGTTTTCATCCTGCAGGCGGCAGGGAATGATTATTTCATCCGGGATATCGGTTCCACCATCATAATATTGTGTCAGACAGGATGAAACAATTTCGTCCATATCCGTCTTGGATTTGATAGGCGCAAATGATTTGCTGCCCAGAAGTTTTCCTCCCCGAACAAACAAAATGCAAAGCTGATAATGATGATCCTGCCCGTAAAGACCAATAACGTCCTGATCCTTATCGCCGATCCAGTCCACATTTTGTTTTTCCAGAGCATGCTCCAGTGCGGCAATGCGATCACGCAGGCGCGCCGCTTCCTCAAAAAGGAGTTCCTGCGACGCTTCGTTCATTTGCTTTTTCAGTTCGGAAATCAATTCACGGCGCCTTCCCTGTAGAAAGGACACGACATTTCGCGCCAGTTTTCCGTAGTCTTCCTCATCGATCAGGCCTTTGCACGGCGCCAAACATTTCCCGATTTGATATTCCAGACAGGGCCGGGAACGCAACTGAAAATCCCTGTTGCGGCAGGTGCGCAGCGGAAATAGCTGTTGAACAAAACGCAAGGTTTCCTTGGCTGCCAGACCCGAAGGATAGGGGCCAAAATACAGCGCAGCTTTGTTCAGCCGTTTGCGCACCAGTTGCAGACGGGGAAATTTTTCCGTCGGGTCCAAGGACAAATGATAATAGGTTTTGTCGTCGCGCAGTGTGACATTGTAACGCGGACGATGACGCTTGATGAGATTATTTTCCAGAATCAGCGCCTCTTTGGGCGTGGCGGTATTGATGAACTCGATATCGTGAGCCCGGGCCATTAGAAACGGCGCCATCGGACGGGTATCCTTGCCCGTAAAATAGGACATGACGCGGCTTTTCAAATCATTGGCCTTGCCAACGTAAACAATATTTTTTGCCGCATCCTTCATCAAATAAACACCGGAGCTTTTCGGGAAGCACGCGACTTTATCTTTTAAAGCATCGATTATTTTCATATATTAAATGCAAATCCTGCGTCATAATAACATGAAGCGCTTTGAGGGATGGCCCTGAAAATATTACCATTCTATACATTATTTTATAAGTTCCAGGATGATTAACAATGCAGTGCCGCCTATTCCAGCCGATGTAATTAAAAATATGATTGTGCTGATTATGCTGAAAGGACTTCCTGTTTTTTTATTTACATTGGGTTTCAGCGACAGGAAGATGAATAAAGCCGGATTAGCGAATGCGCCGGCACAGGCAAGGACAATTACCGGGAAAGGCAAATCGACACCAATTAAAAAGAAAGAGAACAAAATGAGAGCCATCACGACATAATCAATATGAGCTTTCACAAGTTTTTTATCGTCACGGATCAACCTTTCAAATATTTCCATCGACAAATATTTGCGCGCAATGATCAGCCAGCCAATCGCTACGGAAAGCAGGATTAAAAAAGCGCCGGATAGTAAAAATAATTTCATTTCGTTTCCTCCCCAAAGAAAGTCAAAATATTTAAGGCTGTTTCTTTGCCCTTTTGGCAACGGTATTCATAAGATAATCGCAAATGGCCGTGGCTATTTTTCTGTTGGATGCATCGTTTACATGAATGTAGTCCGTAAACACAGCTTCCTGTGATTCGGCAAATATGCCGCTGAGATCATGGAATGCGAAAAAGGAAATATTTTGTTGTTCCTGAACATTCTGAAGAATTCTTATTCTTGCGTCATTGGTATATGGCCGCACCAGATACGCTTCAAATTTTGGCCATGCTTTCAATATATTTTTTTCCGTATCCGAAACAGCATTGTGTTTGTAAAATATGATGGGTTGAAAGAATGCTATATACTCGACGTTATACGCTTTGCATATTCGTGCGGCTTTTGCCAGATTATTGGCGTAAATTCGGGCAATCTTTTTCGACCATAAGTCCGTTCCGTAATCTGTATACAACCTCAATGCGGAAAAATTGCCAAACTTTTCAAAAAAATATCCGCGAAATAAGCGTCTCATTGTTTCACTTCCGTAAGCAATCAGTGACAACCACGGATATTCCTCCACATCCTTGAACAGGACGTTATTTTCATAAGCAAGAAAATTAAACGGGAAGCCGGGACGGGGATCGTACATAAGAGGATCCATAATATCATTCCCGCCGTCATACATCACGACAATGTCCGGATCGGAGTTCATGATGTGAAAGATCAGATGAGCAAGTTCCTGGCTGGAGTTCTGAGGGATCAGCCCGTAATTAAAAACACGTGCTCCTGGGACACCCCTTTTTTTCAGCTCCTGTTCAACATACACGGGCAAAGGAGGTTTTCCATAGGCTACGGTGGATCCGCCCAACATGAATATCTTGAACTCTCCTTTGTCTTTGGGCTTTTCGTTTGTACCGTAATCGAAACTACTGAACATGGTATAGGGTGTCGCGTATCGTAAGGCTATTCTTTCGTCGAACGGACTGATCCGGGGATATAAATAACGGAAAAAAAGTTCAGCGGATGCAAAAGAAACAAGCAACAAACCCAGAAATAAAAACAACCCTTTAAACGTCTTAGACATGAGTGTGCCCTTTTCTTAAAATTATAATCGAATCATAAAAGAATTTTCCATAAAAAGATTATTCCATAAATTGTTGTATATAGATTTTGAACTGTTTTTTTATCGCAGGATTTTTTTCCGAATCATAAAGCCGCTCCATGATGCCCCGCACCCCATTTTTCGATTGCACAAGAGACTCGCCTTGTTCCTTATATAAGGCAACGGCGGTCTGAGAAATCGCGGAACACAAAGCATCCAGACACCTTTGCCAGAGCTTAAATCCGATCCCGTTTTTTGTTGGATGCAAGAAGGATCTGACAAAAATTATGAAAGAATTTATTGTTGCCGTAATTGGTGATCCAACTTTTTTGGATATTTCATACACCATGGAAGCAATCATCAGAGGGCTATGGTGCAGGGAATCGGGCGGTATTTTGTTGGTTTCGGCAAGATCCGCGATGGATAAGGAAAGAAAATAATCCATCGTTCCTTTCTTCCCGTAGATGAACTGATTATTTTCCTGACTTTCGTTAAAAAAAACAGATCCTGGAAGATCCACTAACGTACTGGGCTGGGCTCCGATCTCATTAATTTTACAGAATTTAACGATGTCAATGCCCGTATTATCCGTTGCCGAATTATAATAATCATATGGCAGTCCCACGATGAAAGAACCGTGAACAGAGATGCCGTGAGCATGAATTTTTTTGATTTTCGAAGCATAATAATCTTTTACGGATAACCCGCTTTTTTCAATGTCTTTGACAATGTGTTTATTAATATGCTTTAAGTTGCGTATATCAAGAGACTCGAGACCGATAAAGAAATGAGTGCCTCCGGATGCCCTGATCAATTTCATCAGTTCATTATCATCCGCGACTTCGATGGATATCTGTACCGCATAATTGATGCACAGGTCACTTTCTATGATTTTTTTTAGAAAAGGAACCAACTCTTTTCTGTTGGAAAACAGATTATCCGGCGTGAAAAAATAGTATCGGTTTTTAAAATCAATTTTTCCCGTTTGATATGATCTCAGCTCTTCCACGAAATCGTTTGCATCGCGAAATTGGACTGATTTGTATTTGTTCGGCAGGGTGGAAATCGAACAAAACTTACAGGAAAAAAGACATCCCGTGAAAGGCGCGACAGGGTTAATCCGGAAATCTTTCAGGGGTGTATATTTTATGATGGGCAATCTGTTTAATAAATTTATTTTCAGCGGTTCCAGGGGTTCAAGGTTTGGGAAATTTCCCCAGACGCCGTTTTCAATAAGTGTGTATCCGGAGTATTCGCTTTGGAGAGCATCATTGATCAAGTCGTTTAAAATAGTGGAAATAACATTTGAGTCTCCTGCTCCTTTCACAATGGAAATCAATTTTGGATGAGGCGCGCATTTTCTTATAAATGTGTCCACATCTTCAGACATCGTGGATACATGTATCCCGCCGATAATCACCGGTATTTTAGCATGGTTTAAAACAATGGCGGCAGCGGCAGCAGCGGGAAAGTTTGAGCTTATTGCAGAAATAAAAACGGCGCGCGGCAGGCATTTTTTTTCTTTTATGACTTGTGAGAAGTATTTGCGTTTACCGTCCACCATGACGATGATATGGTCTTTGGCTAACCGGGCTAATTGATTCTGAATATATATGCCTGCGTACATTTCAATAGCCAGGGCGTCAATCATGGTCGCACGCTGCTTTTCAGGCTGAAAATCAATAAACTGGAGAAAATTTTCAGAAGTCATTTCGTGAGCATCATTGCCGGTAAGATAAGAAATAACGTTGATAGGACTGATGGAATCAGTCGTCATCAGATCCATGAGTTGATAGGTGAGAGGATTGTATACGATGAAATAATTAACGGGCATTTCCCTCCGATCCTTTCAAAAAGGCATAAAAAACGAATAAATTTTTACCAGACACTGATTTTTCACGTAATGAGCAAACACTTAACTTTTCAGTCTTCCGTTTCAGGAATATTGCGGAAGACAGGATTTTTGCGAAATTTAAATAAATAAAAAATATTCTATGTTGTTACGCATAGCACACAGTCGTTTAATCCAACAAGCTCAAATTTAAAAAGATTATGCTTCTTGCACGATAACGTCCGCACGGCTATTTAAAGCAGAAAGAAATAATCAGAACAACAAATATTGACGTGAATAATGTTTTAAGTATAGATCTTTTTAAAAAGACAATAAAATGGTTCGGTCCAAGACTTTTATGAATAAGTTCTGACGAGGTTTACCTTTCAATATTCATTATCGTTGTGTCGGTAAGACCGTAACCCATTGCAAGCTTCAAATTGAATATCCGAATGATTAATTCACATTTACTGGTTTTCAGATTTAGACCAGCAATCACTCCATGATGAAGGAGCAGTCCCTTTGGAATTACATGTTTCAGTGCAGTTTTGCTGCTCTGCGATACAAAGTCTGTCGTTGGCAGTGTAATTGTAACAGACACGCTTTTTTTCAGAGCAACAATTGATGCAGTTTTCTATGCGTTTCTCAAGTTCTTTATTATCTTCCTCCTTATTTTCAACCTGCTTGTCTTCTCCTCCTGCTACATTTTTATTTTCGCTCTCAGATTCTTTTGCAGATTGGTCTTGATAAGAGTCTTTCAGCACGCAATGCTTCATTCCGTCTTGCGGGATGGACGTTACAACGGTATTGCCATGACCATCAACACAGATATAAATTTCTCCTGAAAGGGCGACCGTTGTAACCGTAAAAACAATGCACAGAGCAATACCTAGTCGGCTCATACTGGTCCTCAATGTTAATCTCATATATCCAACCTTTAATGCATTTAAAGTTTGATCAGTTCAAAATACAAACTTTGAAAATTACACAATCTGCTTATATCACTATTCATGCGTGGAATCTATAT
>DJVN01000223.1:0-7962 GCA_002441205.1 Syntrophaceae bacterium UBA6255
TTTATGAAGAAGTATCCATCGGTCAGCAGAAAATTAAACTGGCTATTCCGTCTCATGTAATCAGACAAGCGCAATTGTCCAGCAATGAAAATAAAAATAAATTGGCCGGCTATTGGTCAGCGCAAATTTTAAAAAGTAACCCGAATTTAACTCATGCATCCGTTGCTGATCCGGTTTCCATGTGGTTCGAGGTTAAAAATGTTATTTTAAAGAAATTCAATGCCCCCTTGAACGCAAATGCTAAAATGACTTCATCATAAATAATCGGTATAAATATTTGGGGAGTAAATACTCATAAATTCTCTTTTGAAGTTATCTTGAAAATCACGAATGAGCATCGTCAATTCCAAAAATATTAACAAAGATACGTATACTTCCGCAGATTATGAAAACTGGGGTTTTATTTATCTCGAAAATAAAGATTATGATCAAGCCTTAAAATGTTTCCAGAAAATCATCGAATTAGAACCAAGTAATCCTAAAACTTATATCAGTCTCGGCTATATCTATGAAAAAATGGATATGTTGGATTCTGCTAAAAAATCCTACGAAAAGTCATTGGAAATAAAAAATGATTTCATTGAAGCCCTGCTGAAAATTGGTCATATATTAGAATTGCAGGGAGATTATCACAATGCTGTCGAACAATATAATAAAGCGATCGAAAGTGATCCTCACGCCGTTGAACCCCGGTTCTGTTTAGCCTCTCTTTATGACAGGCATGATATGTATGATGAAGCGGCTGAAGAATATGAAAACATCATAGAGATCAATCCCAGACATACGAAAGCGCTTCATAATTTAGGAAGAATTTATTTCCAGAATGGCGATTATGCAAAAGCTCTCAGGAACTTTCAAAATGTTTTAAAACTTGAACCGCAAAACACTGACGCATGGAATGATTTAGGTTCCGTATATGAAATCACCCGAAATTATATACAAGCCATATCAACTTATCGTAAGGCTCTGAAAGTGAATCCTCTTCACGAAGACACTAATTATAACTTGGCCAATGCTTATTTTTCGTTATTCTTATCCAATCCGAATATAGTAAAAATAGATGATATCGTTGAACGTCTCCAGCTGGTTCTTTCTCAAAATCCAAACAACAAAAAAGTGTGGGAACTATTAAGCAAGATCAAAGCGTCTTAATTCAGGAATTATTATTGATGATGAAATGAGAAGCCTTGGTTTCTGCATCGGCCGAACGGATATATAAAGGAAGAAATTTATCAGCATCAAGCAATTCTTTTCGATTGAATTTCTCTTTCCCTAATAAACCCACCGATGAGGCACGACAATAGTGCTGTGATGCCAAAATAATATTATTTTTTTCATGACTGATTATATCAGCATATCGAACAGCTCCATCACCGACAAATACGATGTCCTGATCATTTTCAATTTCAGACGGATTCACAATGAGCTCCTGGCCAATCTGTTCCAATAATCCTTTTTTAAATTTAAAATAAGCAATGTAAACCTGCCCGCGACCCGCATCCATGATTGAACAAATTTTTTTGGAACTTTTTTCTGCATTGAGTGCAATAGCCGCAAGAGACGATATACCAACAGCAGGCTTTCCTGTCGCCAGCATGAAGCCTTTTAACGTGCCGGCACCAATACGCAAACCGGTAAAAGATCCCGGGCCTATAGTACAGGCAAACAAATCTATTTCAGCAATTTTTGTTCTTGTTTGAATACAGGCCTGTTCAATGGCCGGCAATAAAACTTCAGAATGATTTAACCCGACGTTAATGATCACTTCATATAGAATGATATTATCATTTAATACAGCCACAGAAGCAGTTTTTGAAGAGGTATCAAAAGCCAAGATCAACATAATTATTTAAATATTTTCAGGATGTCGTTAACTATTTTTATATTCAAGCGTTCAATATCGATAAAAATAACAAAAAGCATCAACATCAATAAAATCACAAAACCTATCTGTTGAGATAATTCTCTCACTTTGAGGCTTATTTCTCTTCGGGTCACAATTTCAATGAGGTAAAATAAAATATGTCCACCATCCAGAACAGGTATCGGGAATAAATTAATGACTCCCAGATTAATGGAAAGAATAGCCATGAAGAGGATAAAAGGAATAAGACCTTCTTTCACCTGGGCTCCCGCTACCTGGGCAATGAATATGGGTCCGCCTAAAGTTTTAGGAGAAATAACACCTTCAAAGATTTTAACGACTGAAATAACCGTTAATTTGCTAATCTCCCACGTTTTGTATACGGATGTAATAATCGCATCCCACGGATTTCTTCTTTCTATGACGGTTTTCTCGGAAGGAGAAATCCCTATAAGATAGGCTGAAACTTCCTCCCCAAAAATATTTTTTGATTTTGACAATTTTGGTTTTACAAATAAACTCTTTTCTTCACCTTTCCTTTCAACAACAATCTCAATTTGTTTATCTTTGCTCTCAGCAATGACGGCTCTTATATCATCCCAGAATTTGACTTTCTCTCCATTCATGGACACTATTTTATCACCATTTTGCATCCCTGCCTCATAAGCAGCCGAATCCTTCTGCACCTCTCCGATTTCCGATGTCAAACTTGGCAAGCCGTAGATAAGAACAAAAATGAATATGACGACTGCCAGTAAAAAATTGAATCCAGGGCCGGCCAATACTATTAAAATTTTCTTCCATACCGATTGTTTACAAAATGATTTCTTCTCTTCTTCCGGTGATAATTCTTCGTTTCCCGATTCACCAAGAAGTTTCACGTAACCGCCCAAAGGAATCCATGAAAGCACATATTCCGTCTCTCCTATTTTCTTTCCAAAAATCTTTGGCCCAAAACCAAGAGAAAATTTAAGAACGCCCACGTCTGCCATACGCGCAGCCAGAAAATGTCCCAATTCATGGACAAAAATAAGAATCCCCAATAATACGATAAAAGAAATTAAAGTAATCACTTTACCATCCTTTCAATTATTTTTTCAGTTTCTGTTCTAGCCCATAAATCGGCCTGTAAAATATCATCGAGTGACGGATGATAAACAACACGATGTTTACTAAGAGCCTTTTCGATGATTACAGGCAAATCGGTAAAACAACTTCTTTTTTGTATAAATGCCGATACGGCAACTTCGTCAGCAGCATTAAGAACCGCCGGAGCAGTTCCTCCGCACATTCCAGCTTCCCGTGCTATGTTCAGACAGGGAAATTTCTTTACATCGGGTTTGTAAAATTCCAGACTTTTAATTTTAATCAGGTTTAATCTTGGAAGTTCACTGATCATTCTACCCGGATAAGTTAACGCATAAGCAATGGGTATCTTCATATCCGGAATTCCCATTTGCGCTATCAAAGCGCCGTCATTAAATTCAACCATCGAGTGAACTATACTTTGCGGATGAATCATGACATCTATTGCATGGATATCCATGTTGAATAACCACTTCGCTTCAATCACCTCCAACCCCTTGTTCATCATGGAAGCAGAATCTATGGTAATTTTTTTTCCCATTTCCCATTTGGGATGACGTAATGCCTGATGAGGGGTTACTCTCTTCAATTGACTTTCCGTAAATTTAAAAAACGGACCTCCTGACGCGGTTAGGATGATATGATGAAGATCTTCCCGTCGATGCCCCTGCAAACATTGAAATATCGCGCTGTGCTCGCTATCCACCGGAATAATCTTTATTCCTTTTTGACGAGACTTCTTCACAACTATTTCTCCAGCCAAAACCATTGTCTCTTTGTTGGCCAGGGCAATGTCTTTGCCAGCATCAATTGCTGCAAGCGTGGGAATTAGTCCGGCTGATCCGGAAATGGCTGAAACAACAATATCGGTGGATGGGAATGACGCAACTTCTTTTAATCCTTCAATATCGTAAACAATTTTAACCCGTGTTTTAGGCGTCAATAATTCACGTAATTTGAGAGCCGCCTGTTTCGTTTTTACAGCAACAGCTTCAGGTCTGAATTTTTCAATCTGTTTTTTAAGCCGTATTACATTTTCACCGGCAGCAAGAGTCACGACTCGAAAACGTTCCGGATTCTTCTCAACAACATTCAGAGCATTGCATCCAATGGAGCCTGTCGAACCTAATATGGTTATATTCTTCATTTAATTAATCACAAATATCCGATAGTAATAAACAAAAGGTGCTATAAATATCAAACAATCCAGACGGTCAAGAATTCCGCCATGACCTGGAAGAATAGAACTGGCATCCTTGAGACCATAGCTGCGTTTGATCGCTGATTCACAAATATCCCCCAATTGTCCTATGATGCTGCCGGCAAAAGCAAGAATGCCTATTTTTACAAGTGATATTTCCGGCAGGAAAAAATATGCGAATATTAAACAAGCCGTTGTGCTGCCTAAAATTAAACCCAAGATGCCTTCCACTGTCTTACCGGGACTAACCATGGGAACTAATTTATGTTTACCGAAATACTTGCCCACATACAAAGCAACAATATCACCGATGAAAGCAAGCACCAGAACAAAAACTATCCACACGATTCCGTTGTCCATAAGACGCAATGCAATGAAATAAGACATCAGAAACGGGATATACATGATGCCGAAAATTACTTTGGCAACGGCTATAAAATCAAACGTCGATTCTTTAACGGACAATACAAATGCAATGAACACCCATAGGATTGAGAAAGCCAAAGCGGCAAGCATGTACTGATTGTCACCGATCAGAGCCAGCAAAGGAAGGATGATTGCGAAAATAAGTCCCTCTATTTTCTCCGTGAGAAAACCTTTGCCGAACACCATGTGGTTGTATTCCCATACTCCACCCAGGATAAATAAAACAACTAAAGCGGCAAATATTTCTTTTGAACCGAACACTATAATTAAGACTAATACAGGCGCCAGAATAAGACCGGTCAGCCATCTTTTTAACAATGAATTACCGTTTTTCAACATACCGTCAGGCCCTTATTTTTCCTTCTTCACATTTCATTCTTCACTTTTTAATGAGACTCGCTGAGAGCGAGTTCCGACAAGTCGGGACGAAGTTCGAAGCGCAAGTCGTAATGAGACCAGTTGAGAACAACCATAGCAAAGTTCGAAACGTAAGTCGAATTACCCAATCCCGATTTATCCGGATTGGGAATTATCCCAGGCACGTAGTGCCTTGGACACTATTCATTTCTTTTAAGCTGTTCGCTGGTCAAGCCAAAACGTCTTTCTCTTCTTTGATAACTGGCAATGGCTTTGAAAAGCTCCTCCCTGGTAAAATCCGGCCAGAGAACTTTTGTAAAATACAGTTCCGTATAAGCCAACTGCCAGAGTAGAAAGTTACTAATGCGACACTCCCCGCTGGTACGAATCAGCAAATCAGGATCCGGCATTCCTGATGTATATAAATAACTCCCGAACGTTTCTTTATCCAATTGATCAATATCGATTTTACCTGCTCTACTATCCTGCATTATTTTTTTGACGGCAAGTATAATTTCATCCTTCGCCCCGTAGCTTAAGGCCAGATTCAAAACCATCTTATCATTTTTCAATGTGCTTTCTTTAACATGAAAAAGCTTTTCTTTTACTGAAGGATTTAAGCGTTCTATCTCGCCAATCGTTGTCAGTCTTATCTCCTGTTTTTGCAATTCTTTCAATTCTTTTGTCAAATATTCCTCAAGCAGGAACATTAATGCTTGAACTTCTTTTGCGGGACGCTCCCAGTTTTCCGTAGAAAAAGCATAAAGCGTTAGATAATTTACCCCGATTTCCCGGCACGCTCGCACGACTGTTCTTACAGCCTGCGCCCCTTTCTTGTGTCCCCTGATTCTCCCGATCGCGTGTTGCTCAGCCCACCTGCCATTACCGTCCATGATTATGGCTATGTGCCGGGGTAGATTTTCTGTATCAATGCTTATCACGAACGAGACTCCAATTTTCGTATTTACTTTAATAGAGAGAAAATTTATTTTCAACAGGTAATAATATTCAAATAAGTCCGTAAAAAACAAATGGGGAGTTCCTGACTCCCCATTGTGATTTTGATATTGAATACAAAATGAACAACCTCGCCGCAAGCAGTGTGGTATCCAAAGGCCCCAAGAGGCGGGGAATTAGACCCGCATTTATCCCGCTCGGCTTCGCCTCGGGGATAATTCGACCATCAAATTTCAGTGCACTTCGTTTCTGAAATTTGGGTCTCATTAAATTTCCATGATTTCTTTTTCTTTTGCCTCAAGCACCCTATCGGTTTTGTCAATATACTGATCCGTTAATTTCTGGACTTCGGCCTGAGCGGTAAAAAGCTCATCTTCTGATATTTTATTATTTTTCTTTAATGCCTTCAACTCTTCATTCGCGTCTCTTCGCGCGTTACGCAACTTTATTTTTCCTTCTTCGGCCATTTTTTTAACCGTCTTGGCAATCTCTTTACGCCTTTCTTCCGTCAGTTGTGGAATGGAAAGGCGAACGGCTTTGCCATCATTGGAAGGTGTAACGCCTAAATCAGATTTTTGAATAGCTTTTTCTATCGCTCCGATGATAGAAGCATCCCAGGGAACAATCAGGATTAACCGGCTTTCGGGCACGGAAACGTTGGCAACCTGAGTAATCGGTGTGGCCGTGCCGTAATAATCAACTTTGATGCCATCCAGTAACGAAATTGATGCCCTGCCGGTTCTTACTCTGCTGAAAGATTTACTTAAAGCCGCAATCGTATTTTCCATTTCTTCCTTAAACTTTTGAAAAACGGTTTCTTTCATATTATTCTCCTACATATGTACCAATTTTGTGTCCGCAAATTGCTTTTCTTATATTCCCCTTTTTCTGCATATTAAAAACAATAATGGGTAATAGATTGTCACGGCAAAGTGATATTGCCGTCGCATCCATTACTTTAAGGTTTTTCGTTAACACATCAATATAGGTCACCTTATTAAACATCACTGCCTTTTTATCTTTAATCGGATCAGCATTATAAACGCCTTCAACTTTCGTGGCTTTCATAATCACGTCGGCACGGATTTCTACCGCCCTGAGCGCCGCAGCCGTATCGGTCGAAAAATAAGGATTCCCGGTCCCACCGGCAAATATGACAATCCTTCCTTTTTCCAGATGACGAATGGCTCTGCGCTGAATAAAAGGTTCGGCAATTTCACGCATTTCAATTGAAGATTGAACACGGGTTGGCAATCCTCTTTCTTCGAGCGCAGTCTGTAGAGCGAGACTGTTGATAACAGTCGCCAGCATCCCCATGTAATCGGCTGTTGTTCGATCCATTCCTTTGGAACTTGCCTCTACGCCACGAAAAATATTGCCTCCACCGATAACAATTCCCAACTGAACGCCTATATCTGAAAGAGACTTAATCTCATCCGCAATATAATTAGCAATCTCCGGATCAACACCCGTAAATTGTTTTCCCAAAAGCGCCTCGCCGCTGAGTTTTAAAAGAATCCTTTTGTATGGGGTCTTTTGTTTTACTCTCATTATTGTTTGATGTCCTCACCCAGTTGAAAACGGGCAAAACGCCGGAGAATAATATTCTCTCCTGTCTTGGCGATCATATTGCTGACCAGTGTTCCCACGGTAATTTCCGTATCTTTAATGAATTTTTGTTCCGTGAGACAGACGTCTTCATAATACTTTTTGAGTTTCCCGTCGATAATCTTATCCCATATTTTTTCCGGTTTTTTCTCTTCGCGCAGCTGACTGCGGTAAATTTCCTTTTCTCTTTCCAGAGCAGCTTCCGGAATTTCTTCCGGACGCACATACAAAGGATTGGATGCGGCAATGTGCATAGCAATGTCTCTCGCCATGGTCTGAAAATCATCGGTTTTTGCCACAAAGTCTGTTTCACAATTTACTTCAACCATCACGCCTATTTTACCGCCCATATGTATGTATGACGCGACAGTGCCATCTTTAGCCGCCTTTGACGATCTTTTTGTCGCCGCGGAAAGACCTTTCTTTCGCAGGAAATCAATCGCTTTTTCGACATCACCATCCA
>DJVN01000223.1:7974-10116 GCA_002441205.1 Syntrophaceae bacterium UBA6255
CAGGTTTTGATTACTCGGCGTATGCGTCCGACTTATCAACACTATCATCGATTTCAAGACTTTCCGGAATATCCGATTCCACGGGTTTTGTTTCCACAACAACGTCAGATTCCTTGTTTGATTCCGCTGCCAATTTTTCCTCAAACCGTTTTTTCCCTTCCAGAACGGCGTCGGCAAATTTAGAGGTAAACAACTTAATAGCCCTGATGGCGTCATCATTTCCGGGAATAACAAAATCAATATTGTCCGGATTACAATTGGTGTCAACGATAGCCGCTATGGGAATTTTCAATTTCTTTGCTTCGTTTACAGCGATATGTTCTTTGCTCGGATCGACAATAAATACAGCCGCGGGCAAGGATTTCATGCTTCTGATCCCGCCTAAAACATTTTCCAGTTTTTCTTTTTCTTTCTGTAACTTTGTTATTTCTTTTTTGGGAAAAGCTTTGATAGACTCATCACTGAACATATTCGTCAGCGTATTTAACCGGTCTATGCTTTTTTTAATGGTAACAAAATTGGTTAGCATTCCACCCAGCCAGCGCTGATTGACATAAGGCATGCCACAACGAACGGCCTCCTCTTTGATGGCTTCCTGAGATTGTTTTTTGGTCCCGACAAAAAGAACCTCTTTGCCTTCACTGACGACATCAATGACATAGTTATATGCCGCCTGAAAAAGACCGACCGTCTGCTGTAAATCAATAATGTAAATATTGTTTCTTGCCCCAAAGATATATGGCTTCATCTTGGGATTCCATTTGTTTGTCTGATGCCCGAAATGGACACCCGCTTCCAGTAAAAGTTTCATTGAAATTGCTGACATATTTATCTCCTTTTGTTTTTTCCTCCATCCCCTTCAACTTACCCGGTAAACTTAAAAGACAAGCAACATACCGGTAATCCAAGGATGTGTGAATTTTATCCGGCGGCAAATAACATAAACACACCGAATAATCAAGCTTAAATATTTGTTTTCAGCCGACAAATTTAAAATATGGTTTATGTTGAGTATTCCGCGTTTATTTTAACATAATCATAGGAAAGATCCGAAGTATATACATAATAGGATTTATCGCCGGCTCCCAAATCAACTTCTATATCAATGCGGTCCGTTTGAAAGACTTCTTTTAATTTATTGATATTGATTTCAACGGGTGAATTATGCTTATAAACAACAATATTTCCAATACTTAAGTTTATTTTTTCTTTTTCAATATAAATTCCTGAAGCACCGAGAGCGGCGATTACCCTCCCCCAGTTCGGATCTTCCCCGAAAAAAGCCGTTTTTACTAGATTGGAATTGGCTATAGAATAAGCTGCACACCTCGCATCAGATTTTGTTTTAGCTCCCTTAACCATTATTGAAATAAATTTCGTAGCTCCCTCACCATCTTTAACAACCGCCTGACATAGTTCCATTAAAACATCTGTCAGCATGTCACGAAAACGCTGCAAACGCGCTTGTACTTTTTCCAGCGGGTTATTTCCAGCTAAACCATTGGCCAAAATAATCGCCATATCATTGGTACTCATGCAACCGTCAACGCTGATGGCATTAAAAGTTGCGTTAATCGCCTGGTGGAATACCGTGTTAAGCGCTTTGGAATCGATGAATGCGTCTGTCATGACGTACGTTAAAAGAGTGGCCATGTTCGGTTCAATCATGCCGGCTCCCTTGGCGATGCCGCAAATGGTTACGTCCTTAGCTCCTATTACACCTTTTCTTATGGCAACTTTGGGATATTTATCTGTTGTCATCATTGCCGATTCCGCATCTTCAATACCTGTTTCATTCAGCCCCTTAACCAATTTTCCTATGCCACTTTCTATCTTTTTTATCGGAAGTCTCTTCCCGATAACGCCTGTGGAACCAACCAAGACTAATTCATCCTTGATCTTCAATTCCCGGGAAAGAGCTCCGGAAATCATCAAGGCGTCTCTGTAACCCGCTTTTCCCGTGGCCGCGTTAGCACAGCCGCTGTTAGTAATAATCGCCTGCGCTATTCCTCTTTGGACGCGCTCTTCATTAATCAGCAAAGGGGCGGCTTTGAATGTATTCTTTGTAAACACCGCAGCTACTTTTGCAGGTACCATGGAATAAATCAGACCGAGATCTTTTTGATCTGCTTTTTTAATGCC
>DJVN01000223.1:10154-27596 GCA_002441205.1 Syntrophaceae bacterium UBA6255
TTGCCGCTGCCGCAGGGACAGGGGTCATTTCTTCCAACCTTTTCGCCTTCATGTTTGACTGTTCTACTGGCAGGCGTATCCTCCCCCCTGCTCATCACATAATCCTGTTTCTGTTTCTGTCTGATCGCTTCCACCTCTTCCTCTTTCTGAATTCTGATCAGACATAATTTTTCCAGCACATCCATCTTAATGCGGGCAATCATTTCCATGAACATTTCATAACCTTCGCGCTGATATTCGCGTACGGGATCTTTTTGAGCATATCCTCGCAAACCGATTCCTTCCCGCAAATGATCCATGGCCAGCAAATGATCTTTCCACTGGATATCAATGGCCTGTAGCATGATTGCTTTTATCAGGTAATCCATGAGTTCCTTGCCAAAGTCCTTTTCCTTATTCCGTAAAAGTTTTTGAACTCCCTCCATGATTGATTCTCGAAGAGACGATTGCTGCGAATCGGCTTTTTCAGAATTAACAAGGTCAAATTTCAAATTGAATTGCTTCAGCAAAGCATCTTCCAGCCCTTTGAAATTCCATTCATCTTTATTCGCCTTTTCATTGACAAATTCCGTTAAGAGATCATCAATAATTTCTCCAACCATCTCTTCGATGTCCGTCCACAGGTTATCGCCTCGTAAAACTTTTTTCCGCTGTTCGTAAATCACCTTCCTTTGCCTGTTCATGACGTCGTCATAATCCAGGAGATGTTTACGAATATCAAAGTTCTGTCCTTCAACGCGTTTCTGCGCATTTTCTATGGCGCGGGAAATATATTTATGTTCGATGGGCTGGTCTTCTTCAATCCCGATTTTATCCATGATGCCGGATATTTTTTCCGCGCCGAATATGCGCAGCAAATCATCTTCCAGCGAAAGATAAAACCGAGAAGATCCCTTGTCTCCCTGACGACCGGATCGTCCTCTTAACTGATTGTCGATACGGCGGCTTTCATGGCGTTCGGTACCCAGAATATGAAGTCCTCCGACTTCCGCCACACCTTCTCCCAGCTTAATATCCGTTCCACGTCCTGCCATGTTGGTGGATATTGTGACCATACCCGGCTGACCCGCCTGCGCTACGATTTCGGCTTCCTTCTCGTGATTTTTCGCGTTCAGAACATGATGTTTTACACCGGCACGCATCAGATGCTTACTGAGCATCTCGGATTTCTCGATGGAAATTGTTCCAATCAATACGGGTCTTTTTTGTTTATTCAATTCTTTGACTTCTCTGATAACCGCGTTGATTTTTTCTTTTTCGGTCTTGTAAATTGAGTCGTTGTAATCTTCACGAATCATCGGCATGTTGGTCGGAATAACCAGCACATCGAGATTATAAATTTTTTTGAATTCAGCCGCTTCCGTATCGGCGGTTCCTGTCATACCGGCCAATTTGTCATACATTCTAAAATAATTCTGGAAAGTGATCGAGGCGAGCGTTTGATTCTCACGTTCAATTTTGACATTTTCTTTGGCTTCCAAGGCCTGATGCAGCCCGTCGCTGTAACGACGACCGGGCATTACCCTACCGGTGAATTCATCTACAATCACAACCTGTCCGTCTTTGACCAGGTAATCCACGTCCCTCTTAAATAAAGTATGAGCGCGGAGAGCCTGATTGACATGATGAAGAATCTCTATGTTACGCGGCTCGTAGAGATTCTGCACGTTCAACAATTTCTCTACATGAGAAACGCCTTCTTCCGTAAGAACGACTGTGCGGCTTTTTTCCTCTATTGTGTAATCAGTATCTTTTTTTAATCGGGGAATGATCTGATTTATTTTATAATACTTATCCGTAGATTCTTCGGATGGTCCGGAAATAATTAAAGGGGTCCTGGCTTCATCGATCAGAATGCTGTCAACTTCGTCAACGATCGCATAATTGAATTCCCTCTGAACATAATCATCAATAGTAAACTTCATGTTGTCCCGGAGGTAATCAAAACCAAATTCATTATTGGTGCCGTAGGTAATATCGCAATGATACGCTTCTCGTCGTTCCGGATCATCCATTCCATGAATAACCATGCCGACGCTCAAACCTAAAAAATTATAAATCGGCCCCATCCATTGCGCGTCTCTTCTGGCAAGATAGTCGTTAACGGTAACGACATGACATCCTTTTCCTTCCAAGGCGTTAAGGTAAAGAGGCAGTGTGGCGGCAAGCGTTTTTCCCTCACCTGTTTTCATTTCCGCAATCTTGCCTTCGTGTAAAGCTATTCCTCCGATGATCTGAACGTCGAAAGGCCGCATCCCCAAGATACGACGCGATGCTTCACGTGCCACGGCAAAAGCTTCAGTCAAGATATCGTCAAGAGAGAAACCATTTTTTAATTTTTCTCTAAAATAAGGGGTTTTTGCTTTTAACTCTTCATCGCTTAAAGACGTCATTGTTGATTCAAAATTATTCGTCTCATTCAAAAGAACCGACAAGCGCTTCAATTCCCGATCATTTTTTGTTCCAAAAACTTTCTTTATTATGTCTCCCAGCATTGGTTACCTTTTGTGTTTTATATTTTTTTATCAAAAAAAAACCGGTAAATTAACCGGTAAATTAAATAGTTAAATTATTTTTAATATACATTTTCAGAAAGAATCAGTCAATCGTTATCTCAAATATTTTTGGGGATTGACCGGGACATTATTGACAAAAACACTATAATGAAGATGCGGCCCCGTACTGCGTCCCGTATCGCCGACATAACCTATGATTTCTCCCTTTTTAACCCTTGATCCCTGTTTTACAGCAATCTTGGATAAATGGAGATAAGCCGTACTGAAACCATGACCGTGTTCTAGTCTGATGCTGTTCCCGTCCATAGGCTCATAACCGCTTTTTACGACAAGACCGTCCGCAGGCGCAATGATCGCCTTGCCGTATCGCGCGGATATGTCAATACCTTTATGAAATTCAATACCTGAACCGAAAGGTGATCTTCTCGTACCGAAACCCGATGTTACCCAACCCTGTACCGGCCAGAGGGAAGGAGTTGATGCCAGGATTGATTTTTGTTCACGTAAAAAACCTATGAGCTCATTAAAGCTATTTTCTCTTTCACTGGCTTCTTCTTTCAACTTTTCGATGTTTTTACGCATTCCGTCGATTATCGCGGCATGGTCATTTCCCAGCAGGTCTTTTATCTTTGTTTCTTTATCTGACCCGCCAACGCTCAGCGGCAGTTTTTTACTGCTGTTTGTCTCGTATGCCAGCAATCTGATTTTTTTATCAGTCTGCCTGAGTTCTTCCATGCGTTCCGAAAACTCATCTATTTTTAATCCCAACTCGCGCAATTGTTGCTGTTGTTCTGTGGTTTGTTGTCTTAGTCTGACCATTTCTGCCCTGTCCCTTTTGATACTGGCGTAATCATAAACAACAAAGAGTGCTACAAGAATTACGATAATTGAACCGATAAAAATATTGCGGACTGCAATTTTAGGAACGGATATTTTTTTTACCCCGCTCTTGCGGTTAGGGATAATCATTAATGTAAATTGATCCGGCATTATTTCCTTCCCGATGCATTGATTTTCTGATTTTCTATTAAGTAAAACACAATGATGTTTCTTATCACAAAAAAATTTTTAAAGTCAAGTATAAGTTCATTTACTGTTATTACTTGATATTTTTATATTTTTACCGTATTGTACATCTCAAATCGTAAAAAGAACCAATGATTTTATGAAGATAAAGAAAATTTTAAATAAAATCCTGTTATTCCAGATATTTCTGCCTCTTTTATTGCTGAAAGGATGTGCTTTCGCTCCTTTGGGAGTAAAATTTGATGCCGGGAACTATCTGGCTTCCCAAAATGATAAAATCGGCAAATCATCGCAAATTCTTCTGGTCAAAGACGAAAGTTTTCTATTTTTCACCAGTTCAAAACTTTACGTGATGGAAAGGCAGGGAGATATGTGGACGATGGCTTTTGAACCATTTACGTCTGTAATAGGAAGAAACGGTTTCCTGCCTCTTGGAGAAAAAAAAGAAGGTGACGGCAAAACACCTGCCGGCATTTACACTTTAAAACTCGCCTTCGGCTATCCCGAATCGATCAACACAAAAATGCCCTACCGCCAGGCTCGGTCTGACGACATCTGGGTGGATGATCCAGACGCCGAGGATTACAACCGCTGGACAAAGTTAAATGAAACCAAGGCGACCTCCTATGAAATGATGAAACGCGACGATCATCAGTATAAATACGGCATCGTCATCGAACATAACACCGATCCTGTCGTCAAGGGCAACGGCAGCGCCATTTTTCTACATATCTGGAAAGAAAAAAACGCGCCCACCGCCGGTTGCGTTGCGGTTTCCGAAGAAGATATCCTTAAAATTCTTCAGTGGCTGGATCCCGCAAAATTGCCGTTGATTATAACCGGCGCCGGAAAATAAACGGAGTCTTTTAGAATGAAATTTAAATTTTTTCTTTTGTTACTGATACTTACATCATGCGTGCCAAAATCGTCTATTAACCTTTCGAAAGTTGATAAAATGCCGGACGGTTTCGTGGATATCGAACGGGTGATTCCCGGCGTTCTTCTTGATATAAGATACTACGGACAGCATAATTTTTTAGGAGAAAAGGTTGACGGCTACCTCGTGCCCAAATGCTACCTCACCCAGGTAGCGGCCCGAGCGTTGTCCGGCGTTCAGAACGATTTGCAGCCCTATTCCCTGACGCTGAAAATTTACGACTGCTACCGCCCTCAAAGAGCGGTCAATCACTTTGTCCGCTGGGCAACGGAAATTGACAACACTAAAACCCGGAAAGAATTCTATCCCACCGTGGATAAGCGCAATCTTTTCAAAGACGGCTACATCGCCGACCGCTCCAGTCACAGCCGCGGAAGCACTGTTGATTTAACCATTGTTCCCCTGCCTGCCCCCAAACAGTCTGACTACATCCCGGGACAAAAATTGCGCGAATGCTATCTGCCCGCCGGACAGCGCTTCGGCGACAACAGCATCGACATGGGCACCGGCTTTGACTGCTTTCATGAACTCTCGCATACCGCCAATCCGAATATCAGCCGCCAGCAAAAAATCAACCGGCTTTTGCTCAAAACACTTATGGAGAAGCACGGCTTCAAAAATTATGATATGGAATGGTGGCACTACACCCTGAAGAGCGAACCGTATCCTGATACCTACTTTGATTTTGTGATTGAGTGAAACCTATGGAAACCAAAACGCTCTCTTTCCTTAAATCTTACGGCTTTTCCATTCTCCTGATTTCGTCTATTATTATCGGCGCGCTGCTGGGCCTTGTTTACAAGGAAGACGCCGCAAAATTCAAGCCACTGGGCGATATCTTCCTGAACCTCATTTTTACCGCCATCGTTCCGCTGGTTTTCTTTTCCATTTCATCCGCCGTCGCGGGCATGCAGAATATCCGCCGTTTGGGGAAAATCATCTCCGCCATGTTTTTTGTTTTTATCGTGACCGGCCTGATTGCTTCCATGATCATGATGATTGCCGTCATCCTTTATCCGCCCGCCCTGGGGATGAACTTGAATCTCGGCGGCGCTGTCAACATTGAACAGATAAAAATCACAGGCCAGCTTGTCAAAGCCTTTACCGTTTCGGACTTCACCGAACTGATTTCCAAAAAGAACATGCTGGCACTGATCGTCTTTTCCATTTTAATCGGACTGGCCACGTCCGCCGCGGGCGAGCGGGGAAAACCGTTCGCGACGTTTTTAAATTCCGGCAGCGCCGTGATGATGAAAGTCATCACCTTTATCATGTACTACGCGCCGGTCGGCCTTTGCGCCTACTTCGCCTATCTCATCGGCGTTTTCGGCCCGCAGCTTCTGGATTCCTACGCTCGGGCCATGATTGTTTATTATCCCACGGCCATTTTATATTTCTTCATCGCCTTCAGCCTCTATGCCTTTATCGCCGCCGGAAGCAGCGGTACACGCCGTTTCTGGAAAAACATCATTCCGCCTTCTCTTATCGCGATGGCCACCGGCAGTTCCATGGCAACCATTCCCGCCAACCTGCAAGCCGCCGATAAAAACGGCGTGCCCAAGGACATCTCCGAAATCGTCATTCCCATTGGCGCGACGACGCATATGGAAGGCTCCTGCCTGGCTGCCGTCTTGAAAATTGCTTTCATCTTCGGCATATTCAACATACCTTTTTCCGGAATTGAAACGCTTCTGACCGCCCTGGGCATCGCCCTGCTCACCGGCGTTGTGGTCAGCGGCATTCCCGGCGGCGGCACCATCGGCGAACTGCTGATTATTTCCTTTTACGGCCTGCCGATGGAAGCCTTCCCCATTATCACTATGATCGGCACGCTGGTGGACGCCCCGGCCACCATGGTCAACGCCGTCGGCGACAACGTATCCAGCATGCTCGTCGCGCGAATACTAGGGGGGAAGGATTGGATGAATCATTATGAAAATCTGCCACAAATGTAAAAAAGAAATTGCGGATGATTATTTTGTCGGGAGACAGGCGCAGTGTCCTTCCTGCGGGTCGGATTTGCATTGTTGCCTGAACTGCTCTTTTTACGACGCAGGCGCTTACAACGACTGCCGCGAATCGCAGGCGGAGCGTGTTCTGGATAAAGCCCGTTCCAATTTTTGCGATTTTTTCAGATTTAAAGCAACAGGAAAGTCTTCCGATCCTGTTGATTCAAATCATAAAGACAAACTGGAAGCTTTGTTTAAGAAAGGCTGACAACTAGAATAAACTTTGTACATATTACTGTTCGTGATTAATTTTTTTCTAGTTCCGGCTCGATAATTTCAAAAACATACTCCGGTTTTATTACTTTTAGACAAACATTATCTTTGCAAGCTGTCTTGCGGTGGTTGGACGCGCTGACGCAAGGCGAACAGGCCAGACCGGCATAAATAGGCGTGGTTTTGCCGAGCGACCCGTAAAGAGCGGGCGTTTCCGGACCAAAAATGACGTAAGTTGGCATCTCCGTTATCGCTGCAAAATGCGGCGGGCCTGAATCATTGGTGACCATAAATTTCGAAATACTGTAAAGCAACGGAAGTTGCGCAAACGTCACGTTGCCGGCAAAGTTGACACATCTTTCATCCTGCACCTGTTCCTTAAGACGCTGCGCCTCTTCTCTTTCACGCGGATCTCCGGTAATCAAGACCACCGCCTTTGAACATTTCTCCAGAATCATTTTTATCAATTGTGCATAATTTTCCTGCGGCCAGCGTCGTTGGATAAGAAGTTCACTGGCGTTGGGATTGATTAAAATAATTTTATTTTGTTCAGAATCATATTTTTCAAAAATGCGCTGAATAATATCAATCATCTTTTTCTTTTCATCAGCAGAAAATTTAACTTTGGCTATGCTGATTTCTTCATCCATGATTTTTGTCTTGGAATAGGGAATTTCTTCCTTTAATGACAGCAAAGCATTGACTAGAGCAACAAAATTTTTTGCGATATGCATATGGGGATTATAGGCCACTTTGTGCGAAAGAAAATCACCGCGATACAGACCCTCGTTGTAATAGGCATGAAAGCCGAGTTTATTATATGCACCGCTGAAACCTGTGAGCAGCGCAGTAAAGCGGGAAAAAAGCTCCAGATCGATGACGGTGTCTATTTTCCTTCGTCTTGTCCACCACAGAAATCTTAAAGTATCCAGCACAAAAGACATCATATTATCTTCACGGATGGTATAAATATTTTCCTCAGGAACGGTTTTTAATAAATCCAGACTGGGCTTGTTCTTTTTAAATATGGCAAAGTGAAGATTTGCCCCCATTTCCTTTTGAAGTTTTCTCATCGCGGGATCAACCAGAATGGCGCTGCCCATTTCCGACAATTCGATAAAAAGAACATTTTTAGAAATTGGCCTGTCCTGCCTGATAAATAATTTTAGAGTTTTATGAATAATTGAACCAAGAACACAAAGGGGAACGCCAATCCAATAATCTATCCGGCGCATTGTATCAACCTTCATTGGCCCACCATTTTAAGACAACTCATGAAATTTCATACAACATAAGGAAAATGATTGAAACTGTCAATAAATGAATACTTTTCAGATGAAAAATTTTGAAATAATACTGATATAAATTGACGAAACACGATTTAAAGATTTATGACTTTTTATTACGTTCTATATGTTTTACTTGAGAAAATCTAATAATTAGTGTTATTTTCTTCAAAAAAGAAGATTAATAAATGAATAAGATAATTAACCGATATATTTTCAAAGAAAT
Source organism: Syntrophaceae bacterium UBA6255 (assembly GCA_002441205.1). Classification (GTDB taxonomy): domain Bacteria; phylum Desulfobacterota; class Syntrophia; order Syntrophales; family Smithellaceae; genus Smithella. The sequence goes on from DJVN01000223.1 coordinate 18,368, forward strand.
CGTTTCCTCTTTTGTTATTATTTTATTCGTTCTGACTTTTGTCCTGCTGATGGGGAAAATGCTGCAAATCATGGATTTGTTTGTCAATAAAGGCGTCAGTTTTTTTTCTATCGTAAAAATCATTATTTTTCTGCTGCCGTATTTTATGCTTTTTACCATTCCGATAACCCTTCTGATATCGACACTGATTGCCATGGGCAGGCTTTCTTCCGATAACGAAATAACGGCTTTGAAAACGTCGGGCGTTAGTCTGTTACAAATCTATTATCCCATTGCCATTGCCTCTCTTATTGCTTTTATTTTTACGCTCATCATGAGTTATTTTGTTGTTCCGCAAACCAACTTTGCCACCCGGCGCTTGCTTTTCAAACTCGTCCAGGAAAATGCTAACGTCGGATTAAAAGAAAAAGTCTTTAATGATGATTTTAAGGACTTTCTGATTTATGCGGATAAAATTCCTGTTCATAAAAATTATATGGAAGGCGTCATTATTTCCGACAGGCGCATTATTGGCGAACAAAATACAATTTTCGCTAAAAAAGCATCTCTGATTTCCGATTCCGAATCCATGAGAGTGAAGCTTAAAATGGAAAATGGCACCATTCATACCGTCAGTTCAGACTTAAAAAATTACCGTAAAATTGATTTCAAAAAATACGATATTAATCTTGATTTATCAACGGCTTTAGCCAATTTTGACAAGTCTGCCAAATCCGAAAAAGATATGACGATGAGCGAGCTGCTGGAAAAAGCGAAAAGACTCGGCATGAAACAAAAGGATATCAGGGAATTATATATCGAGGTACATAAAAAATTTTCCATACCTGCAGCCTGCATCATTTTCGGTCTGCTGGCGTTGCCGCTGGGCATCAGAAGTCACCGCTCCGTAAAATCGAAAGGATTTGCTGTGGGACTGATCATTGTCTGTTTTTATTATATCTTGCGTCTTGGCGGAGAAGCCTTTGCTGAAACAGGATATCTTCCAGTTGCCATCGGCGTCTGGACACCAAATATTTTATTTTCTGTGATTGGAATTTGTTTTTTTTACATAAGCTTCAGAGAGATTTCTGTTTTTCAAAAGGTAAATTTTTTTTTGAAAAACTGGAAACGTAAAAATTGAAAAATGCAACAGGGGATATGTTTTGAAACTCTTGGATAAATACATTCTTAAGGAATTTTGCAGATTTTTTATTATGACCTTCCTGGCTCTAATTGCCTTGTTTCTAATTGTCGATTTTTTTGAAAGAATCAGGATGTTTCTGAGCCATAATGCCTCTGTTTATCAAATGGCATCATATTTTATTTTTTCAGTTCCTGTAATCATTTCCTACGTTTTTCCACCGGCTGTACTTCTAAGCACCTTGATGACATTCGGTTCTTTCTCAAAATTTAATGAAATTACCGCCATGAAAGCCAATGGCATTCATATATACAGGATGACCATGCCCATACTGATTTTCGCTTCGGTTGCGGCCGTTTTTTATTTCTATTTCAGCGAATGGATAACTCCAGCAGCCATACAAAAAACGACTTATATAAAAAATGTTGAAGTCAAAAAGAAGAAAAACCCGGGGGTTTTCAAGCAAAATGAAATTTGGTATTACAGCGACAAAGCCCTCTATAATTTCAAAATGTTCGATATCGATAAAAATATCTTGCGGGGTGTAACCATTAACTATTTAAATCCGGATTTTTCTCTATCCAATCGAATCGACGCCCAAAGGGCGGAATGGAAGAATAATCAATGGGTTTTTTATAATTTGCTGATCACCCATTTTGACGAAAACAATAATCCCGTATTGGAGTGGTCGAAAGAAAAAATCATGAGTATTCCTGAAAAACCGGATGACTTTAAAGTCATGCAAAAAGACGTTGAAAAAATGGGCTATTTTGAACTCAGAAAATATATCAGAAAGATACAGGCGGAAAGATACGATGCAAAAAAATATATCGTCGATCTTTACGGCAAAATTGCTTTTCCTTTTGTCATTTTGATTATGGTTTTGATTGCCGTGCCATTCGCTCTGCGCTCGGAACGGAGCGGCGGAATCATGCAAAGCATTGGCATAGGCATTTTTATAGGATTTTCATATTGGATAATTCACGCTTTCAGCATGACCTTGGGAAAGTCTGAAATGCTGCCTGCCCTGTTAGCCGCCTGGGCTGCCAATTTATTATTTGGCGCTCTCGCGGCTTTTCTTTTCTATAAAGTCAAGACTTAAATTCAACAACCGCTGCTCAGCATCAGACTGACGTTTAACCAAAATTTAATATCTGTAATGATCGCTTTTGAATGGCCCTGCCGGAGATACACCCAGATAATCAGCCTGTTTTTGAGTAAGTTTGGTTAACGTCGCATCCAATTTCTCCAGATGCAGACGCGCAACTTCCTCATCCAGTCTCTTGGGAAGCGTATAGACCCCTATCTTATGTTTTTTAGTGGCCAATTCTATTTGCGCCAAGCATTGATTGGTAAAGCTGTTGCTCATGACAAAGCTGGGATGACCGGTCGCGCAGCCCAGATTGACAAGACGTCCTTCAGCCAGCACTAATATGGAACGTCCCGATTTCAGTGTCCACTTGTCCACCTGCGGTTTGATGTTTTCTTTCCTGCAGAATTTGCTGGTCTCCAGATAATGCATATCGATTTCGCTGTCGAAATGTCCGATGTTACAAACAATGGCTTCATCTTTCATTATTTCCATATGTTTGCCGGTAATGACATCGCAACAACCACTCGCCGAAATAAAAATATCTCCTATTCCAGCCACCGCTTCCATCGTTTTGACTTCATAACCCTCCATGGCTGCCTGAAGAGCACAAATAGGATCAATTTCAGTAATGATAACTCTCGCCCCAAATCCCCGCATCGACTGGGCACAACCCTTGCCGACATCTCCATAGCCGCAAATAACAGCAATTTTACCTGCAACCATAATGTCAGTTGCTCTTTTGATTCCATCAGCCAGCGACTCCCGGCACCCATAAAGGTTGTCGAATTTGGATTTGGTGACCGAATCGTTAACATTAAATGCCGGAAATAATAGTTCACCGGCCGCCTGCATCTGATACAGACGATTTACACCGGTTGTCGTTTCTTCAGAAACGCCTTTTATGTTCGAGGCTATTTTCCGCCATTTTTTAGTATTTCGCCTGTATGATTTTTCCAGGCGATCCATGATGATTTTAAATTCCTTGTTATCAATCTTTTGTTTGAGCAATTTTGGATTGTTTTCTATTTTTGCACCCTGATGAACAAAAAGTGTCGCATCACCGCCATCATCGACAATCAAATTTGGACCGGAACCGTCCGGCCAGGTCAGAGCCTGTTCGGTGCACCACCAGTATTCTTCCAACGATTCACCCTTCCACGCAAAAACTGCCGCTGATCCATTCATCGCTATAGCGGCCGCCGCATGGTCTTGCGTGGAAAAAATGTTGCACGATGCCCAGCGGACGTCTGCGCCCAATATTTTTAGCGTTTCAATGAGCATGGCCGTCTGAATCGTCATATGCAGACTGCCCATAACCTTCATCCCTTTCAACGGTTTTTTCTGCCCGTATTTTTTACGCACAGCCATCAAACCGGGCATTTCATTTTCAGCCAATTTTATTTCTTTTCTTCCCCAGGACGCGAGTGAAATATCAGCGACTTTATATTTTAAAACCGGATCAATTTCCAAAAAAGCCATTTCTCCTCCAAAATTAACAATAATTACTTTTGATGTGCATGATTAGCATATCTGAATTGATGAGTCTAATACTTTTATAATGCCGAACATCAATGATTGTAGAACAGGGAAAACAAGTTTTATGTCTAATGGTTGCAGAAAAATAACACTTTTAAAATAATTGAAAATTTAATATTTTTCAATATCTCTTTTTAATTTTATTTTTACTGTCGACAAATACACATTTGGGTTTCCAATTCTTCGTTTCTTTTTCTTCAGCAAGAACATAACAAGCAATAATAATTAAATCCCCCTTGGCAACTTTACGGGCTGCGGCCCCGTTGAGGCAAATCGTACCAGAATTGCGCTTTCCTTTTATGGCGTAAGTAGAAAATCTCTCGCCATTGTCGACATCGTATATCTCGACTTTTTCATAAGGCGCTATTGCCGCTTCCTCCATCAGCTTTTCATCAATGGAGATACTGCCTTCATAATGCAGATCTGCGTCTGTTACCGTGGCGCGATGGATTTTTGATTTTAACATGAATCTTTGCATAGTACTTAAATCTCCTTGGGGGGATAAATATTATATTTTCAGCTCTTCGCCGAAAACATAATTGTCAATAAGTCTTGTTTTACCTACTTTTACAGCCAGGGCCAGAACGGACTTTTTATTAATCTGGCTTACATCTGTGAGCGTTTTCGTATCACATATCTTAACGTAATCAACGGCTGTAAAAGGAACGTTATTAATCTTTTTTTGAACTTTTTTAATCATAACGGATGATTTTCTTTCCCCTTGTGAATATAACCTTTGTGCCAGTTGTAAAGAATCAAATAAAGACAACGCTGATAATCTTTCTTCTTCAGATAAATATTTATTACGGGAACTCATCGCCAGTCCGTCCTTTTCCCGCACGGTCGGGAAACCGATAATTTGAAGATCCATATTGAGATCCTCAACCATGCGTTGGATGGTGACATATTGCTGAAAGTCTTTTTTTCCGAAAACCGCGATATGCGGTTTAACAATATTAAACAGTTTATTACACACCGTGGTGACTCCACGGAAATGAGCAGGACGTGAAACTCCGCACAAATTTTGAGTTACCTTTTCCACATCAACATAGGTCTGATAATTCTCAGGATACATATCTCTATCCTGCGGATAAAAAATCACATCGACATTGACACTTTTAGCCATTTTTAAATCACGGTCTAAATCGCGTGGATACTTCGAAAAATCTTCTTGGGGACCAAATTGGGCAGGATTCACATAAATGCTGGCAACAACACAATCAGCCACACTTTTAGCTTTTTTCATGAGCGAGAGATGGCCTTCATGAAAATATCCCATGGTCGGAACAAAGGCGATCGTTTTTTCCCGTAAGCGTAAATTCTCGGAAAATAATTGCATTTTTTTTATTGTTTTAATAATTTTCATTTTACAATAAAAAAGCCTTTCGTCTTTTAGACGAAAGGCTTACAATTTCTTCCGAATTTTCCTTTCGTCCCAGTCCTTTCGGATCCAAGCGAACTATTTTTTCTTACAAAATTACACTTTTCTTGTCAAGTAAATATTTATTCCTGCTTTTATGGAGAGCAAATATGTATTTTTATGGTATTATTTAACTATTAAAATCTGTCCAGGGACGATTTTTTCATTCATGGATATTTGATTCAACTCCATTAATTTTGATAAATTTGTGTTGTGCTTCTTCGCAATACTGTGCAAACTATCGTTTTTGGTGACAATATATTTGTCCTTTCCCAGTTTATCTATATCCTTTGAAGACAAAATCTTTTTGCCTATTTTAGATTTCTTTGATTTTTGTTTGTTGATGATTAATGTCTGACCTACAAATATTTCCCCACTGTTTAGATTATTCATGTCTTTCAATTTACTTAAAGAAATGTTGAAATGTCTGGATATCCTTAAAAGCGTATCACCCTTCTTGACCTTGTATCGTCCTGATGAGGTAATTTCTGATTGATAATTTTTATCAGCTTTTTCCGCCGCATAACTTTTTCTTGCTACGGGAATTGTGAGTATTCTTCCCTGTACCAATTTTTTTTTGGAACCTAACCTGTTGAGTGATCTGATGTTAGAGACAGAAACACCATATTTCTTGGCAATGGAATAAACTGTTTCTCCCCTCTTCACGCGATGTTTTACATAGGCACTCCGATGTCTGCTGATTCTATGATTGCCGGTATCATTCCCATTCTGAACAAAAGCCAAACTTGGCTTTTCACTTGCAGGAATATCATTGTAGACCACATTAAATTTTTCCAAATATCCTTCCGGCAATTTTAAATGATATTCTCGATCAGGAGTCATCTTATATCTTAATGCCGGATTAAGTAAGTTCAGCACTTCTTCCGATATTTCAATTTTTTCTGCAATATCCTTAATCTTCATAATCTTATTTACTTTGACTTCTCCATAAGCAATCGGTTTTGCCGTATGGCTCAAATCGAATCCGTATTTCTGAGGATTGTTTACTATAAGAAGAGTGGCGAGAAACCGTGGAACATAGCGGGCTGTTTCATTAGGCAACTGCCTATATAAATCCCAGAAGCTATCCAAATAATTGATATGCTGTCTGGAGATGACCCTTAAAACCCTGCCCTCTCCGCAATTATATGCGGCAAGAGCTGTAAGCCAATCTCCGAACATATTATGCAAATCCTTCAAATAAGCTATAGCGGCTTTTGTGGACTTTTGCACATCCATACGGTCATCAATCCATTCATCGCGACTCAGGCCATATTTATATCCGGTGGAAGGAATAAATTGCCATAATCCCAGTGCCCTGGCGGGAGAATAAGCATGGATTTTGAACAGACTTTCCACGAGCGGAAGCCAAAAAAACTCTTCAGGAATTCCCGCTTTTTTAATTTCTTTGATGATTTCGGGTCGATACATATTGGACCGCTGATAAGCGGCGATAAAACTGTCTCTCTCCGGACCCTGGAAAGAATATATTTCTTTCTGAACATCAGAATTAATTGTTAATTGTATTTCACTATTCTTACCCTTAATAACCGCCCTTTTCGATGAATAAACGGATAAAATTCGCTGGGCAATTAAAAGTCGCACATCATCTTTTTCTTGAGCAATGGCAGCATCACCATTGGCGTCAAGAATTAAGGAATACGCTTCATCAAGCGTATCTAGTGTGTCTTCCAATTCTCCTTTTGCCCAAAGCTTATCAGCTTCTTCGAGTAATTCTAACGCATTTTCCATCATTTCCTGTTTTGCTTCATTATCTTCAACGTCTTGTGAAGCTTTATTTTCTGATGCAAAATCAAACAAGCTGTTTTCTTCACTCTCATCTAAGTCTTTTGCACTTTGAGAAAAACTGATCAAAGGCAAGAGAAAAATAAAGCTGAATATCATGACATAGATCATGTAATTCTTTTGTATTTTAATCATTAAAAACCCCTTTTTTTAAAACAAACGTGCAAAAGACTTCTCTGGCTATATCTTATATTAAAAATAAAATTTATATTTGTATATCACAAATTTTCATTTTTCCCAAAAATAAATACCATAAGATGTTTATGAATTATAATTTCTTCGATATATGGTTAATTAATTGTTGAGCTCATGAGATACGCTTGAATAAATTCATCAATGTCACCGTCAAGCACTTTTGCGGCATTGCCATTTTCCAGATTTGTTCGGTGATCTTTCACCATCTTGTAAGGATGGAGAACATATGATCGTATCTGGCTTCCCCACGCAATGTCTTTTTTCAATTTGTTTTCCGCGTCAATTTTTTCATTTTTCAGCTGGAGTTCCCGTTCATACAGCCGTGACTTTAAAAATTTCATAGCCATTGCTTTATTTTGAAATTGAGACCGTTCATTTTGGCACTGAACAACGATACCGGTAGGCAGGTGGGTAATTCGGACGGCGGAATCGGTTTTATTCACATGCTGTCCCCCCTTGCCTCCTGCGCGAAAAGTATCAATACGCAAATCGTCTTCATTAATTTCAATTTTTATATCATCTTCTACTTCCGGATAAACAAAAACGGAAGAAAAAGACGTATGACGGCGTGCGCCGGCGTCGAAAGGAGATATGCGAACCAATCTGTGAATGCCGATTTCCGCTTTCGCGTAACCATAAGCATACTCTCCCTCTAATGTAAAAGACACGCTTTTAACGCCGGCTTCATCTCCGGGAAGGTAATCGATGATTTTGGTGACAAATTTCTTCTTTTCCGCCCAGCGTAAATACATGCGTAAAAGCATTTCAGTCCAATCCTGCGCTTCTGTTCCGCCTGCTCCGGCATGGATGGAAACAATGGCATTCATGGAATCCTGCTCACTGCTGAGCATCATTTTAAGTTCTTCCCGGCTAACTGACGAACTTAACTTTTCCAATTCAAGGGAAATATCGTTAAGCACCTGCTCATCCTTTTCCTGAAGGGCGATATCCACTAGGCTCTCAATGTCGTTTATTTCCTTGTCAAAGTTTTCCCATCTTTCCAAAGATTCAGTCAACTTTGTTTTTTTCTGCAAAACATCGCGGGCTTTATCCTGATCATTCCAAAAATCTTTTTTTAAAGACAATTCCTCCAGATCTTTAATTTTTAATCTCATTTCAGGAACGTCAAAGACATTCCCCTATGTGCTTTATTCTTTTTTTCAAATCGCTGACTGCCTCCGGTATATTTTCTATCGGCATCGTTTCCTCCATATAATTATTGTTACAAAATAACACGCAATCAAAATAAAACAAATCAGGACAAGAACATCACCACACTTATCATATATTGTCGGTATTTTTACAAATTTTACTTTACCTTTTAAAGCATCCTCCATAAAGATATTTGTTTGAGCCATAACTCTACCGGTAGGGTCAATAATCCCTGAAATACCGGTATTGGCAGACCGCACCACATAGAGCCGTGTCTCCACCGCCCTGAAAACCGTCATGGAAAAATGCTGAAAGGGAGCAGAGGTTGCACCAAACCACGCGTCATTGGTAATACTCACCAGCAATTCAGCCGAATTATTTTTATATTCTCTGGCGGCAAAAGGCAAAATGCCTTCATAACAAATCAAAATCCCTATTTTTTTATCATTTATGGACAGCGGATAAAATCCTGCCCCTCTGCTGAAATCTCCGATACCTTCCGTGAATCCCTCGACAAACGGCATCAAATTCCTGAGAGGCACATATTCACCATAGGGCACAAGATGAACCTTGTCATACCTGCCCCTGATTTCACCGGAGGGAGAAAGAAGGTATGCGCTATTGAAAACATCCATACCGTCCATTCGCGGTGACGAACTTACGGACCCGAATATCAGCCAGCTTTTTGTTCTAGTGGCCAAATGGATAATTTGATCGTGCAGACTGTTTATATTTTGAAATTTAAACGGAACTGCGGTTTCCGGCCATATAATTAAACTGCCTTCTTCGGGTGAATTTTTTAACGTAAGGTTCTCGTATATGTTTAGAGTTTCTCTTCTTAAATTTTTATCCCATTTTATCGACTGATCAATATTGCCCTGTATCAGAGATACCTCTATCTCCGGTG
>DJVN01000271.1 GCA_002441205.1 Syntrophaceae bacterium UBA6255
GCAATCCCATGCTTAAGCTTGAAGTTTTTATTATTTCCGTAGGAATAGCCTTTTTAATAATGATTATCCATAGCCTATTGACCAAGGGCTGGAGGTTTACTTTTGAATTTTTCGTAGGAGGGTTTCTGTTCGGTTTTGTACGTGAATTTTATTATTTTTCATTTATCCGTTCTTACGAATTTCCCAATATGCCGATAAAGCTTTTAAATGTGCCTGTTTTTATCCCTGTAGGTTGGATATTCACATTTTATTTAGCCTACGAGTTTGTCTGTATGTCCATAAGCTGATTGAGCCAAAAACAGAAAGAGATTATAAAAATTTTGTCATATTTGCGGCGTTTTTTTCAACCTTCATATGCATACCGATAGAAACCGCCGCAATGAACATGAATTGGTGGTCGTTAAGTCTATTCTACATCAATGACAATATTGCTCCATTTTTATTAATGGGCGGGTGGTCTTATACTACCGTAATATTTTTTTGCATTTATTTTTTTGCAAAGAAAAAACTGCCGCGAGAGCAACTATGGTATGGGTTTTTTCTTTTCATTCTTGTTCTTTCAAATGACTTAAAATGGGCTACGCACATAGGATTTTGGGGTTGGGCAATAATGCAAATAATAGGATGGGTCGGCATGGTTAAGTATAATAAAGAAATCACATTCATCTTTGCGGTATATTTGTTTATTGTTTATTGCAGGTTATTATTTAATTCAATTCCCAACGCTATGTTTGTAACTGTTACATTCATATGTATTTTCATTTATACTTTTATCAAATTGCGCTATATGAACTTAAAACATTGCCCAAACATCATCTTGCCATAAATACGCAAGATATAATGTTACGTGGTACCAGGTTGGTTACGATTCATTCCTCATAGAGATCCGCAAAAATCTCTACTGTTATTTTATTTATTAGCAAGTAAAATAGCACTTTAATGTTAATAATCTGAAAGATTTTATGAAAACAATTTTTTCTAAGATAAAATCTTAAGTAAGCAAGTATATGCAATATAATAATATCTATTGTTCTTATAGATGGCTGGTTTAACTGATATGAGCCAGTTTGTGTTACATAGCGATCCCAATCGTGTGTTTTAAGAGTGATAGTATCTGAGACAGATATGGTTTTGTAAAATTCTGAACCTGGAAACGGTGTGAAAATATTGAATGAAACAAAATCCAATGGTAAAGTAAGGGATAAATCTATGGTTTGTTTTATATCTCTTTTGGTTTCACCGGGAAATCCCAAAATAAAACTTGTTACTGTACTAATTCCCTGTTCTTTTATATCCTTCAACGCATTAGAAAAACAGCTCTTTTTAATACCTTTATTTATTAAATTTAATATTTTTTGTGATCCGGATTCCAAACCTACAAAAATACTTACGCATCCCGCATTTTTCATTAGAGTTAATATCTCCTTATCCAATTTATCAATTCTAGTTCCACATGACCATGAAATCTTCTTATTTAGACCACGTTCAATAATAAGGTTACAAAGATTTTTTGTATATTCCTTGTTTATAGTAAATGTTTCATCTACAAAAAGCAGATATTTTGCATTAAATGAATTTATCAAAACTGAAATTTCATCAACAGCTATATTAAATGATTTTTGTCTGACTTTATTCCCAAAATTGCGAGAACAAAATTTACATGAATAGGGGCAGCCTCTTGTTGTCTGTAGAAGAAATTCATGAGGATTAGAATTGATATGCTTATCCCTGAAAGGGTATTCCTTGTATTTATCCCAATCGAATAAATGCCAGGCAGGCATAGGCAAAGTATCCATATTTATATAATAATGATCTGAAGGGGGATTTATGATTATCTTTGAATTAATTCTGTAGCCCAATCCATTTATTTCATTGAAATTTTGTGGAGTATTTATATTTTCCAATAAAGAATAGAAGCTCTCTTCGCCTTCGCCAATTATGACATAATCTACATAAGGACATTCTGCCAGTGACTCTTCTGGTAATGCTGATACATGAAGTCCCCCAATTGTTATTGGGATTTGATTAAATTTAGTTTTAATAGTTTGAGCTGTTTTCCATGCCGATTTTATATTTGCAGTAAAAGCTGTAATTCCTATATGTGTTGGAGCATAGCTTTCTATTTTTTTATACAAATTTCTTAAGTTTGAATCAATAATTCCATCAAAAATTTCTACTTCAATATTTTTTGCAATCAAATACCCTGCTATACTTGCCAAACCGATATTTGGTGCATAATAATTGATGGTAAATTGATTATATCTGGATGATGGAATAGGTACGATCAATAATACCCTATGTTTTTTAGGGAGGGTGTTATTCATGTCTTTTAAAATAAGTTCATACAGATATTCATTTATTCAGTTTATTCCCCTATGGCAGAGACCACAGCGTGAAATTATTTATCTATATTTTTATTAGAGAAATTATCATGTCTCCTAATGAATTACAAGTTTATTAATTCCATTTTAGCAATAATTTGTTGACATAAAAAATCGTACTTCCTATACTTTCCTCCGTAAAATATTTTCATCAACCCGATTTTTTGAAGTCCATCATCTATTCCATTATATCGGCGGGTGAAATTCTATATAAGGTTCTGCTTACGGGTCACAATTTAATCGGCGCGGGAATATATAATCTTTAATAGAACCCATACATGCGGATGTTATACAGAAGTTAATGCAAGTCAAATAGGGAAGATCAGTCAAATGAGCATCATAAATAAAGAAGGGATGACTACAGAAGAATTTTTTCTTTACAGGAACAAACAACGCCCTTCGCGTCATGCACGTAACATATGTCTCCGGTTTATGAATCACTGTCATGCGATGTCAGTTCTGGAAGTTGGATGCGGTGTCGGATTAACTTTACAGCAAATAATCGGTTTCACGAAAGAAAGCGTTCTGGTTACGGGCTGCGACATCGATCCGGAGATGCTCCGTCTTGCAGCCGAAGTGAACAGGCTGGAAATGGGTAGCCGAGTGTCACTCGTGTGCAACGGGGACGATTCGCTGCCGTTTGCTGCGGATGCTTTCGATCTTGTTTTTTCCGAGGCGTCTCTTCATCATTTCGAGGACGCGCGCAGCATGATCTCGGAAATGTGGCGTGTACTCAAGCCCGGCGGTAACCTCGTCATTGTTGACGCGAATCCTGAATCACTGCTGGCTCGGGGATATGCGACTTATGTGAAAATGAAGGAGTGGATCGAATCGGCGGGTAAGGGTGAAATGGCGCTCGCGCATTCAATACGGGATGCGCTCCCCGAAAAGAAGGTAACAAGTTTAATGGCGGATTTGGGAATCAACTGCCGAACGACTAGGTCGCGAGTCTCAATTTGTTATGAAACAGTTAAACCATAGCGACCGGCGTGACGGAAGATTAACCATGACTATCGGACTTGAATTATAACCCAAACGGCTTATTCCAATAGAGAATAAATATGGAAATTCTTTCACCTATAAACAGCTTGAGTGAAGTCGAACCGTTACATGCGGCTGGCGCAACAGAGCTATACTGTGGAATAATGCGCCGCGAGGTGCAGCGGGAATATACAAACGTGTTTTCGTTGAATTCACGGCAGGTGCCGGAAGCAAATCTTTCAAACTTCTATGAGCTGTCTGAGATCGTCGCGGCGTCTCGGCGGCACGGAATGAGAACATACGTTACTTATAATGCGTTCTACACGAAAGCACAGTTTTCGGTGGTTAAATCGGAAGTTGAGAAGATCATCGCCTGCGGAGCCGACGGCCTGATAGTTGCCGATATCGCATTGATTACTTATTTGAATGAAAAATATCCTGGTGTAAAAGTTATTATCAGTACGTTCGGAGGGGCGTTCAATTCTCATACAGTGCGACTGTACCGCGATTTTGGTGCTTCACGAATTACGCTGCCTCGGCATCTTACCATAGGCGAGATCGCGGATACCGCGGCGGCATGTCCCCAAACCGGGTTCGAAGTTTTCATAATGTCAGAACGCTGTTATTTCCCGAATTCGTTGTGCCGATTCGAGCATGCAACATACAGGGTGAAAGGTGGTTTGTTTACGTACGCGGCTGCGCTGGCACAATGTTTACTTGGCCGTAAGATGTCCTTCCTTTTCGGCACCTACCGAAATCGGCTAATTAACCATATTCAGGACAGGTTTGCGGCCTACAATGGAATGATGTGCTGCAGGGAATATAAAGCGGATTTGATAAACGCGGTAGACGGCAAGGTGCTCGAATCAGAACTAAATTTCAAATTTTTTGATACACTGAATAATTTTCGCGAGGCGTGCGGTCTTTGTGCACTGTATGACATCGTGCAGGTGCCCGGCGTAGAGTCGGTGAAGATTGTTGGACGCCAGAATCTAACGTCTCGTAAGTGCGCGGACACGCGCATGGTGCGTGACGCCCTAGCCTTGCTGAAAAGCAATCCGTCCCGCCTCGAATACACGAATACAGTTAAAAAAATGAGAATGGATCTCTATCCCAATTACTGCGGCGAAGGATTCTGCTACTACTGCGAGCCGGATAAGAAAAGGTTATAAACATTGGGAGTAATAAAATTACCAAATTAAAATTGAGCGGAGCGAAATCCTGAAAGCAAATGGCTGAAAAGAAAGAACCGGATAAAAAGATATTTATCGAGAGAGCGGCAGAGATGCCTTGCGGAAAAGGCGAATTCACCGGAGTGTACGTTGGCAGCGGGTTTTGTCAGGAAGCTTTACCGACCCGTGAAGAACTGGCTAGATTTATTTGGGCGGCGCAGGAGCGCGGTCTTAGTCTTCACCTTGTTACGCCGTATTTGACGGAGTCGCATATAGGACACGCAATTGCATTGGCTGAGACGCTCACTTCTTTAGCGCCAGGTTCCGAGGTCATCGCTAACGATCTCGGATTTCTCACGACGATTGCGACAGATTTCAAAGGACTTAAGCCTGTCGCCGGTATAATACTCGCTTTTCAGCGAAGTGACCCTAGGATTATGGAAATACTTGACACAGCGTTCGACGGGTCGGAACTTGAAAGAAAACGAATGGAGTTTCAACATATATCCATTCATAATCCAATTTTCGCAAGGTTTTTAAAAGAACGACATGTGTCGAGAATTGAAATACAGAATCCGCAACAGGGTTTTGGCACTGTGGGCGTGACAGACTTTGAGTACAGTCTCCACACTCCATATGTATATATAACGAGTACAAGGTTCTGCCAGCCTGTCGAACGGCTGACGAGTCCAGGACGCATACCTGGCTTCTATAGCTGCCGACACCATTGCGCAGAACGTTATTTTCGGCTCACTCCGCATGGCGGCAATACGCGATTTATTTACCGGGGGAATACCATCTATTACGAAAATCCGCCACACGAAATTCCTTCGTTTGTAGATCGTGTAATCATTCATAGGCAGCCTTCTTAGACGGTTACGCCATTGATGATTTAGCAAGAATATCTTTTACTTAAAAAAAGATAAGGAAAGATTATTTTGACATTTGTAAATTAATTGTCGTATAGGGATTGACAAACACGGGAGAAAACGATCCACCAATAAACCACCGTTTGCTAAAAGTTTAGGCGCCTTGAATTTATTTCCTTGGCCTTGTGACATAGCCATACAGCGAGCATACTCCGACATATCGCCATTCCCTTCTTTATTTGGAAGAGGAGCATCTCCCCAAAAAAAGTCAGAATAATACAGGCTGCAATTTGTTTTTTTAACGACATATTTCAATGCCGCCCTGTATTCTTTGTTCGCTTTGAGATATCTTCTCGCATAATAGATTAAGGGATAATAAGATTTTTTTGATTTAACGATTTTAATAGCTTCTATGAGCTTTTCCGGATTCTCAATTATCTCTGATGTTGAATGGTATTTATCCATGCTAAACCAAATTGTACCGCCTGAAAAACTATTCAAAAACATTTCTAAAATGTTCTTCTGCGGCACCTTTATGAAATCATGTTGAATTCTTAATCTATAGCGCCGCGAAAATAAAGACTGCACATCCTTATCTTCATAAAAAGCAACGTAATCTATATGATTATTTGCAAAAGTAATGCTCTTATTGTCTGATAAAAATTCTAAATCTCTTTTCACATTCTCTGCTGTCCGAAAAACTGGCCCTCGTTTAAATTGCATTAGTTGCTCAGACATCCCTCCGACACAATTTTGACAGTCAACCGGGCACCCCCGAAAGGACATCAAATAAGGGAAAATCGAAACCGGCCAACCAGAGTTGAATTTATGTATTTTATATGTATCGTGCTTAAACGATGGAAAAAAATTAATATCATAATACTTATTAAAATTTATTTCTTCTTGAGATAACTTAAATGACCACGGGGTAACAAATTCATGTTTCCCTACAAGATTTGGAATTGTTTCTATATTTTTACCATTCATCAACTCATCAACCAGTCGTGCTGTTGGAATTTCACCATCCCCACGAATAATATAATCAATGGGCGTATTTTTCACCAAAATGTCTGCAAAAAGGCTTGCCGTCAATCCACCCGCGATAATAATAATTTTTGATCTTTTTTCTTTAATGTACGCAGCAAGTTCAAGTGCACCGTTCAAGGAAAGATACCAATGAATGTCCATAAGAACTATTTTCACCTTATTTAAATCAACTAATCGCAATTCATCAGGATAATACCCAACCACCGGATAGGATATTCTATTAATAATAGCTGGCACCGACATAGGGAGCATACATCGAAACAACATGGGTGTCTTAGGATGAACATAAATAATGGCGGGTGTATTATGGCAATTAATCATGTATCTCCTTCAAAATTATTTATTGTACCATTTTGGTCTTACCATGCCTACATACGCCGATAGAGTCTCACCACGCCTCGGTGATCGCGAAGGGAATAGGCGGTCCAGCAAATAATCAAAAAATGCGCGTACGCTTACCACAAACCACCACATATACATCCGACGACGATATTTGTGCGGCGAAAAGATTCCCCGCGCAATCCGAAGCGGATTCAGATAGCAACGGTTCATCTCCCAAATCGTTAACTCCAACTCCTCTCGTGTCATCGTATCTGTGCGCATGACCGGGGTCATCCAGTCATATTTTGCAGAATCCGTTATTTCAAGCCATCCAGCTTCCTTCGCATCCTTCCACAACAACGTGCCGGGGACGGGCGTCACCGGGTGGAATGCCGGGTAATCAGGATTTAACTTTTCCACATAACTTAAGAGGTGATTCAGGCTTTCTTTCGTATCCTGCCGAAGCCCTACGATAAACGTTGTCTGTAAAAAGAGCGAAGGATATTTTTTACGAAGCTTTGGAATAAATGACTGCATCAATTCCACATTCGAGTTGTGTTTCTTCAGCTTATCAAGCTCCTCATCATTTGCCCTCTCCAAACCTGTACAGATATGAGTCAGACCTGAGGCAATCAATTTTTCAAACAGTCCCGTTTTTTCGTCTCTCTCCATAAAATCGGACCGGAAAAATGCAAACCAGTTCACGCCGAGCTTTCTTCGCAGCAGTTCATCAGCGAATCTATCGCTCCATTTGGGATCGACGTTCCAGGTATCATCCACAAACACCAAACATTTTTTACCATACTTTTTTACCAGAAGTTCCATCTCATCAACAACGGGTTCAACGGAACGGGTGCGCCAGCGCGGGGAAAGTTGCTCGTTCGGCGGATCACCTTCACGTTTAGCCATCTGAATCCAGCACGCACAAAAACTGCAACCGCTTACACATCCGCGACTGTGATGAATGGTCACACCGCCCGGAGAAAACAGATAGCGCGCCGTTCCATAGCGATCCATCGGCAACAAATCATAAGCAGGAATCGGAAGGTCGTCCAAGTTAGCAATTAATTCCCGATAACCTGTATATATCACACGACCGTCGCCGGCAGGTAATGCGAGCCCCTTGATCTTTGTCAGATCACCGCCACCTTCCAACGTCTGTAAAAATTCAGAAAGCGTTTTTTCGCCCTCACCTCTTACGATTGCATCAATAGGATATTTTGAAAAAGCATCCTCGCAGGTGTACGAAAAATGTACGCCACCTGCGACTGTAAAAATATTCTTTGAAACGGACTTGGCAATCTGAAATACTCTGCCGCTTTCGTGAGCGTACAGCGTCTCCGAATCTCCCGCTAATACTACCTGTGGCGCAAGATCTCTTATTTTTTGTTCGAGACTCTTCCAACCTGTCTTGAGCGGCATGCAATCCAGAAGGATAACCTCATGCCCTTGCCGTCTGGCCTCTGCTCCAAGGCAGGCAAGCGCCTGAGGAAGCAGATAATTATCCTGCTCATTCATGTAAGGCCATATATATTTTGGTGGTCGAACAAATAATAATCGCATTACTTCCCACCCTTGAACAATTGTTTAAATATCAACATCGCCCCATTAAACATCATTTTCAAACTGATTGAACGTATCACAAAAAGATGCCGGAATATCATCTTCGGACGCAGATAAAACTTCGCGTTTGCCATCCGATGCAGCCGCAAAAGCTCTTTTCCCGTCATGCCCTCGGGAATATAGGGAAGAGACTCCGGATTGGGATTGAAGGTTGTAAATCTTTCCCATTCCGGTTCTGAAATTTTCCCCTGCTTCACCAGATTATCATAGAGTTCCGAACCGGGAAGCGGTATCGTTATCGCGAACTTCGCAAAATCAATGTCCAGCGAAAGCGCAAAATCTATCGTTCTTTTTGCCGTTTCTTTTGTCTCGCCCGGAAGTCCGAGCATAAAAAAAGCGGAGATTTCCAGTCCTGCGGCTCTTGCAGCAGCGATTCCTCGTTTCACATCATCCGTTGTATACCCCTTGCCTACACCCGCCAGAACTTCATTAACTCCGCTCTCAATGCCGAACAGGATGCGCTTACATCGCGCCAGTTTCATCTCCCGGCACATCTCCTCATCAACAATGTCCACTCGTGTCTCGCATGTCCACCACCAATTTTCAGATATGTTTTTAGCCCTGATGGCCCGACACGTTGCAATCGCGTGTTTTTTATCAAGTGGAAAAATCGGATCAACGAATCCGATATGTCGAGCACCGAATCCCTTCACGAGCCATTCGATCTCATCGGCAATCGATTCCGGACTACGCTTTCTAACCAGATTGCCCATATAACCCAGCGCACAGAACTTGCACCGGAACGGACAGCCCCGGCTTCCCATGATCGCAAAGCATGGCTTAGCGACCGTAACAAACGGCAAAAAGGAATAAGCGCGCCACGGAAACAGTTTCCACGCGGGACGGGGAAGAGCGTCTAAATCGTTGATCGGCTCGGACATCCCTGTAAACACAATTCCCTCTTCGCTTTTATAGGTTATCCCCTGAATTTTTGAAATATCGCTCTTGTTTACAACTGCCTCGATCAACCTTGGGAAAATAATCTCCCCCTCGCCATGCACGACCGCATCGCATGCTCCATTATTAATAAGATTTTTAGCAAATAGCGACGCATGTAAATTTCCAAAAACAACTTTGACAGACGGTAGCCTTGTTTTGATGTAACGTCCTAAAGCTTCTGTTGAATTTGCGGTTGGAGTCAACATACTTATTCCGACGATATCGGCGCCGAAAGATTTGACAGATTCAACAATGTCTTCAAAAGGCTTCTTTTCCACAAAATTGTCGAGCATGAATACTTCATAACCGGCTTTTTGGCAGCTCGAAGCAAGATACGCCAAACCGATACACGGCATGGGCTCCATTAACTTGTGATACTCTCCAAAACCGGACGGAATGTCCATGGAAGGGTTTATTAAAAAGATTTTAGCCATCTTCACTTTTTCCCAACAGCCATAAAAACTCTGGCCCATTCGGCAATCACGGGATGATCCCGGCAAAAATCTTCAGTCCGAATGATCATATCTACGTATGTTGCATCATTCAGGCGTGAATCGTCAATGGATTGCCAGAATACTCCCTCCCCAAGATAGTGCGAACTGTCTATGGTAAGCTTCTTCATGCCCGCATTCCGGACGAGTTCTTTAAAATCCTTTCGGTCAAAATAAATGACAAAACAGTTATTTTCAAGCAGAAGCGGTTCTTTCGAAAAAACGCTCAGAAGCCTTTCGGGCCCTTTAACGCCCTGCGAGCATAACGCACCCAAACGTCCTTCAACGGATAAAAATATTTTTGCGTTTGATTTCGCAACGCGCATCAAACGCTTGAGGGATTTTAGAGGATCGGCCGTGTAACAAATGAGTTCCATAGCTATCACGACGTCAAAAGTATTTTCCCCCACGTTGTCCAAGAACGAAATATCTGCCCAGTGCATCTCAACATTATGAAGCCCGCGCTCATCCAGATGACGCTGACACACTTTCAACGACGGCAATGAAGGGTCAAACGCAACAACCTTCTTGAATCGTTCAGCCAAAAAGGTGGTAAATCTTCCAACACCGCAACCGGCGTCAAGAACGATAGATTCCCTTGGTATTGGATCAAGGTAATTTTTAAAGCAATGAAGATACAGTTTGGTCGACAGATTTTTGAGATGAAAGAAGGAGGATAAAGGATTGATAAAGTCCATATCAACAGGCTGCTTTTTGAAAGCTCTTTCCAATCCTAAAACATTGTGCAATCCCGGCTCGATAGCTAATGCCCGTTTTTTATCTTTGTCTTTCCCGTATAGCAGAGGAACTATTCCCTCAGCCTGCCAAGCCTTTTTTGTCAATATCAACGCTCCTTAGCCGTTTCTAAGAGTTCGTTTTGTCACACTTTACAACAATAAATTGTAGGAGATGAAATAATCAATGTGCAAAGGCAATTTTATAAAAAAGTTTTAAAAACACTTCGACGTCTTGCGCTTTCCCCCGTTAAATCAACAGGAAACATAGCGCCCTCCGTTCTTCTTTAAAAAAAGATTTCTCCCCACCTAGAGACTTAAAACAAGGGCACAACTACATTAATGGGGTTTCGGCCTCGGCTTTGGAGATGGTCTCCACTCTTGCATTTTTCCCTCCTTATTTTTTATTATATGTAATAAACGTTGCCTCGTCAATATCTATTAAAGGTCACTATTCTCCCAACGTTTTAATTGATAAATGCCGACCTACAGAGAAAGCCTGCGGGATATTCAGGCCTGCCTTCGTGCAGCCAAGCAGAAAACCTATCACAAGGGCATTCGAGGCAAGATCTCCCGCAACACACCGGCTCATGCCAAGCAGACAAGCGACTGGCGTATCTACGCCGATTTCGCACAAGTTCTAATCCAGATAGCCCGACAACCTTATGCCAAAGATACGTTCGGTATCGAAATTGAAACAAACCGCCTATACGCTGGATGCTACAACAATCGACCTCTTTTTATCACTTTTCCCTTGTCAATATTCCGCAAGAATAAAGGAGCCGCGAAACTGCATGCCCTTTTCGATTTAAAAGGTAATATCCCAACGATTGCTTTTATGACCAGCGGAAAGGTTCACAGGGTCAATATCCTCGACAACCTTTCAATACAGCGCCATTTACATCATGGATCGCGGTTATCTGGATTACGCGCGTCTTTACAAACAGCATTAATCCGCGGCTTACTTTGTGACACACGCCATGAGCAACGCCAGATACAATCGTTGCTATTACCAGAAGATCGACAAAATACAAGAATTCTATCCATAATATACAGCATTAATAACTATATTCTCTGATCAATATTTAATTGACATATAAGAGACGACTTCCTATAGTTAGAAAAATAAACAAGAAGCATCCTAATCTCTCAAGTTTTTTATACAAAAATATCCATGCTGAATATTAAAGAGAATTATTTTATTAGCTTTTTAAGAGATTACTGGATAATTTTATTAATTTCATCATTGAATTTTTTTATTCTTGTCATTCCTCATTTCTTAGGACGTTATAGCTATGGAAACGATGAACTATGTTTAATTGCCTGTTCTAAAAGACTGGCTTGGGGACACGTTGGTTTTCCTCCTTTTTCAGTATTTTTATTAAGCATAATTCGTAATTTTTTTGGCGACTCAATGTTAGCAATACGTTTTGTCCCCGCATTGGCAAGTGCTTCTTTAGTTTTTTTAACAGGCATAATAACAAAACGATTAGGCGGTAAAAAGTTCGCTCAAGTTTTGGCTAGTTATACAGCATCTATTATTCCATTATATCTTTTAATTCATAGCTTTTATACATCAAACGCCTTCGAATCATTATTATTAACGTGTTGCACTCTTCTTTTAATCATAATTATCCAGGATGAAAAACCAAAGCATTGGTTGCTCTTAGGATTAATTATGGGAATCGGCTTAATGAATAAACACACATTTGTCGTATACGGATTTTCAATTCTTATAGGAATGATATTTACACCTTTAAGGAAATATTTTTTTAAAAAAAATTTTTGGCTGTGCATTTTAATAGTTATTATTATCATGCTACCAAATGTCATCTGGGAGATTCAGAACGACTTTGTATCCTTAAAATTCTATGCAAGTATTCATCAATATTCAACCGTAGCGACACCCTTCCTAGCATTAATATTGATACCTATAATTGCTGTTTCTTTAAATCCAATGGTGTTTCCTATATGTATACTGGGTATAGTTTTTTTATTTTTTAAAACAGAGGGGCAGCCTTACCGTGTATTGGGTTGGATGATTCTTATATCATCAGCCTTTTTAATTTTTATGAATATAAGCCGCATTGACAGAATTGCCCCAGTATATCCAATATTATTATCCAGTGGTTCAATTATGATAGACATGTGGATTAACAAAACAAATAAAATGTGGCTTAAGCCATTATTTATTTCAATGTTAATAATTTGGGGGGGGTTTTCTTATTTAATCTCGTTGCCTATTTTACCACCAAAAGTATTACACGAATACGTCAAAATCATTAAATTACGCAGTGATCAATATACGGAAAGCAAGGAACTCCTTAACCCAATCATACATACTTATAGTACAATTTTATTTGCTAATAGATTGGGGTGGGAATCAATGGTTAAAGATGTAGCAATTATTTATAATCGTTTACCAAAAGCAGATAAAGATAAAGCGGTGATATTAGCCTCAAATTATGGTGAAGCCGGAGCCATAGAATTATTGGGATCTAAATACAATCTTCCTAAGGTAATTTCAGTTGATTCTGATTACAGGCTATGGGGATATGGCAATACAACAGGTGAGCTAATTATTACTCTTGGCTATGACAGAAATGATTTAGATTTATTTTTTGAAACTGTCGAATTCGCAGGCATCGTTCATGCGTGTGATTATTGCTTAGGCTATAAAAAAAATCCCCCCATATATGTTTGTAGAAATCTGAAGATTCCAATGTTCGATTTTTTTTATTTCATGATATTTCCCCGAAAAATTTGACACGTTGAAGCAAATGCCGATATAAATTTCTATTCATTAATAATTCGTCACCCTTATAGTTAATGCTTGATTTAAAACAGAAATGAATGATATTCATTTTATTAAGTGAAACTCTCCGTGGCAAGCCACGGGGCATCTTGAACAGCAAGGAGGGGATTTGCATCCCCCTTAACTCTGCACCGCATTCAAATGGCGGAATATTCTGCGGGATTTTCATAAATTAAAATATTATGTTAGAAAATATTGTCAATATTTAAAATATTTATCAGCTAACCCTATTCTATAGCAGCAATCGATGAATTCCTGCTATAGTGATACGAAGCACATGCCTTGGCAGGGCATTAGTTTTTTTACCTGGTGATAAAAATGAGAGTTTTGGTAACAGGCGGATGCGGATTTCTTGGCTCACATGTTTGCGAGTTTTACGGAAAAAAAGGCGCCGAAGTCATTTCTTATGACAACATGACCAAGCATGAATTCCAGAGGATTGGCCTTGCCGCAAAAAAAGCCCGTGACTTCAACTGGTATTTTTTAAAAGATATGGGCGTCAAGATGGTAAAAGCTGATGTTCGAAATTATGAGGAACTTCTGGATCATGCCAATGGCTGTAATTATATTATCCATACAGCAGCCCAACCGGCCATGACGATCAGTTGGGAGAATCCTAGACTGGATTTCACAACCAACATCGTGGGTACATTTAATGTTCTTGAAACAGCCCGGAAACTAAAGATACCGATTGTCAATTGTTCCACCATCCATGTTTACGGAAATAAGATCAATGAAGAACTGCGGGAAGGCAAGACAAGATATACAAGGAAACCTCAAGGGATCGATGAAAACTATCCGATACTTGGCGGAACCTTATCGCCGCTTCACGGATCAAAGGCAGCACTGGACATTTATACCAAGGTTTATATTGATACTTACAGATTGCAGGCGGCAAGCTTTCGGTTGACCGGAATTTACGGCACACGTCAGTTCGGCGGAGAAGATCACGGCTGGGTGGCCAATTTTGCAATAAGAAATGTTATGAACAGACCTGTCATAATTTTCGGAACAGGTAAACAAGTTCGTGATATTATTTATGCAACAGATGTATGTGAAGCATTTCACGCTTTTTATAAAACAAGAAACTCCGGAGTTTATAATATAGGCGGAGGCTTAAAAACAGCCATTTCTTTACTTGAATGCATTGATCTCATCGGAAAAATAAATGGTAAAAATCCGACTGTAAAATTTTCGCCGAATCGTTATGCCGATCTGCGGTATTTTATTTGTGATATATCAAAAGCAAAGAAAGAGCTTAATTGGGCACCGAAAATCCTTCCTGATGAAGGCTTGTCCACTATGATAAGCTGGATAAAAGAAAATATTAATATTCTGGCAATTAAGGAGAGGTGACAACTTTGAAAGCGCTGGTTCTTGCAGGAGGAAGAGGAAATCGATTAACTGAACTTTCTAGAAAGCAAAATAAATGTATGATAAAGATTCACGGTAAACATTTGATCGAATATAACCTTGATGGCGCTCTGGACGTGGATGTTGACGAAATCGTCATTGTTGTCGGCTATAAGGCGGAAACCATTATAAATTTATTAGGCACCAATTATAAGGGGAAGCCCATTAGGTATGTGATTCAAAGTGAGCAAAAGGGTCTTGTCCATGCGATTGAATGTGCGCAGCAAACCATTGATGGAGATGATTTTTTTCTGATGCTTGGAGATGAAGTGCTGTTTAATAGAAAAAATCAGGCAATGATTTATGAATTTAATAGCAATAAAGAAATATTTGGTATTTGCGGTATAGTGAAAGTAAGCGATAGAAATCAGATAAAAAAGACTTATACTATTATTGGGGGTCACAGCAATGATATTTATCGTTTGATCGAAAAACCCAGACATCCGTTGAATGATTTTCAGGGAACCGGTCATTGCGTGTTCAGAAATCAGATATATAATTATATAAAATATACTCCCATTCATCATGAAAGAAACGAGAAAGAACTTCCTGATCTTATTCAATGTGCGATTGACGATGCCATGACGATTAAGGCTTTTATAATTTGTGATAAATATACAAATATTAATACTTATGAAGATGTTAAAATGGCGAATGGCTTTTTTCATGAGTAAAAATCTTATCGTAATCCCGGCGCGTAATGAAGAAGAAACAATCTATGAGGTTGTCACAAAATCTTTGAAATATGCTGATGTATCGGTAACCGATGACGGAAGTCGGGATAAAACGGTTTCAATTCTTAAGTCAATTTTTGCTGAATACGAACATGGGAAACATCCACACAAACTAAATATCATTACACATACAGTTTCCACGCATATACCTCGTGGAATTCAGAATGGTTTAATATACGCCATGACATTGAACTATGATTTCGTTGTTACTATGGACGCCGGCCTTTCACATGATCCTGATGCTCTTCCTGATTTCTTTAATTACAATTCAGATGTCGACGTTCTTATCGGCTGGAGAAATAAAACAAAAAATGTTCCTTTATATAGAAAAGCCGTCAGTGCTATGGCCAGGATTGTTGTTAATTACGCTTTGACGGGTTCTTATTTTAATTTAACAGGCCCCGGCTTAAGGGATTGCACCAGTGGATACAGACGTTACAGTAGAAGAGCATATGAACTGATCGCCGGAACAAGGCTCAAATCAAAAACATTTGACTTCCACATAGAAGCCCTGTCTCTTTGTTATCGGGCCGGAATGAAAGTGGAAGAAATTCCTATTAACTATGTTTTTTCCAATTCATCTTTTAACAAAAACGATCTGAAACAGGCGATTAAATTCGGATTTCATCTGATTTCGACAAAAAGCAGCTTTTATAGTTAAAAATTATCATTCTTGCTGCAACAAGGCCAAACTAGAAAATAATTTATTTATAAATTTTATCCGAATACCTTTTGAAAGCCTTTTAAAGGATTTAGAGATAAACAGGAAAAGTGATGAAGAAAAAAATTAAAAACATCGCCCTAATATACTGTAAAATAAATTATGACAGCATTGAAACAGTTGCCTATGAACGCACATTGGCCATCAACAGATTCTTGAAGAAGCATTTTCAAGGTTTGATTTTTTGTGCCGGAGGAATTCATACTACTGCGCTTCCTGGGCAAACTTATAATGATATGCATCCTGACTTTTTAATCATTGGAGAGGGCGAATTTTCATTCAGACAGGTAATAGAGAAAATTAATAGCTCCTGAAAATTGGCTTTCAATAAAAGGGGTTTTTACAAAAATCAATGGAGAGATTATTAATAACGGAACATCGGAATATATATCCGATCTCAATGAACTGCCTGATCTTGACAGGAGCATGCTTTTAAACGAAAAATTTTATTTCACGCATCCTTCTTTCATCCCGGGAAAGGTTTATAATAAAATTGAGAACCTACATTTGTTGTTATTGATCATTAGCATATTTAAATTTAGAAGAAGAATATTCTCTGGCATTGTTCAGTCTTTCAAAAAAAAGATCTATGTCTTATTTTTTGTAGTCTACTCAGGATATAAAGAATATCTTTTATCCATTATAAAGAAAAAATTGTGGATATTAAAACGACTTTGATAACGTCTGTTCTCATCTCAGTTTGTGATAATATTGCCATACTTCTACTTTGGGACAAAATTGCTTCATGGCAAGCACAATATAAAGATAAAAACTCAAAACCGAATGACAAAATAATTGTGTTTTTGACCGCAACGGACTATATCACAGTCGGTTTCTTTGATGGGCATAGCCTAATCTTAGAATGGTTTTCGACAGCGCCATTCTGAGAGCGGGTTAGAATTGGAGGAGTTGCTTGGCACGTGTCGTTTTTCTTCAAAAAGATGTTTTTGCAAAGCCGGCAATCATGGCGTTGACTGCCTGTTTGAAACAAGCGGGACATCCTTGCTTCGTAGTGGTGGCTGACCTTGAGAAAGACCCAATTACTGCCGTTCTGAAGTTGAATCCCGATGTGGTCGCCTTTTCCATTACCACAGCAGAATTCCGATTCATGAAAGACATGGGGACACAGCTTCGGGCTTTGTGTGATAAAACCCTTATCGTTTGCGGGGGAGTCCACCCCACATTTTATCCTGAGGTGATCCAGGAACCTTACCTTGACGCCATATGCCGGGGCGAAGGAGACGAAGCGTTTCTTGAGTTTCTGAACACTCTGGAATCCGGGAATGCCTATGAAACCGTTCAGAATTTCTGGGTGAAAAAAGAGGTAGAAATCTTCAGAAACGAGGTGAGGCCGCTTATACGGGATCTGGACACTCTGCCGTTTTATGACAGGGAGATATATGCCCGGTATGCTCTTTATGCCGGAAAAGGGCGAGAAATTTTGTTTCATCAGGTGATAAAAGCTGGAAGAGGCTGTCCAAAATCCTGTTCGTTCTGTTTCAATAAAAGCTACAACTGCCTTTACGAGGATAAAGGACCTGTGGTCCGGCGAAGATCCATTGACCATCTTATCGATGAACTCAAGGATTTGAAACGGTCAGGTAAAGTTGGTTTCATTACCATTGATGATGACAGTTTCACCCTTGCACCCCGGACTTGGCTTAATAGTTTCTGTGCGACATATGAAAAAGAGATCGGTATTCCATTTAAAATCAATACTACTCCAGCGGCGTTGGATGAGGACTTGGTGAAACGTCTTAAAGACGCAGGATGTTATGCCATTAAAATGGGCCTTGAAAGCGGAAATGAAACTGTGCGGAATAAGATACTGAACAAAAACCTGAGTGAAGAATGTATTGTTAAAGCGGCTTGTCTTCTCAAAAAGCACGGCATTCGTTTTCAGACCTTCAACATAGTGGGCTGTCCTGGAGAAAGTCTTTCCATGGCTTTCGAGACGTATGCCCTAAACCGCCGGATCAGACCGGATTTTGTCTGGTGTTCGTTGCTCAACCCCTATCCGGGCACGGACATTTTCGACCGGTGCAAAAAAGAAAGACTGATATCAGGCGAGAACGACTTCGATGAAACAGGATATTCCTATTTTACAGGCACACCACTGGCTCTGCCTGATAAGAAAGACTTGATCAATCTTCAGAAACTCATGAACGTTTCCGTTCGTTTGAGTCTTCCTGAAATCCTGTTGCGTGTTCTTGTGAAACTGCCCCTGGCATGGCTTTACAATGTGATTTTCGGTGCAGGGATGACTTGGGGCTTGATCCGTGTCAACAAAGGATCCTTTCTGTCCGTGGTCTGGTTATCCCTGCGTTATTTATCCCGTTACAACAGAAAAAGGAAATGAAGAGGAAGAAAGGATGAAGACAGGGACACTTATCTAGCCGTTTGGTAAAGAGTTCAGCCATTTCTCAAATGAAATTCCCCGCCGCAAGCGGCGAGGAATTTGACTCGAAGAGATTAAAGAAATTCAATATTAATTGCTTCCTTCATTAATATTATTTTCACTTGACAAATTAATTCTATAGGTGGTTTTATAATCATTATGTTATTATAATTATTGAGTAATTTGGAGAAAAAAGCTTATGAGAACCAAGATAATTTTAACTCTTTCTTTCCTGATTCCCTTTGCATTACTATTTACATATATTTGGGCAACAGCTACTAACTATACTTATAGTGATGAGATATACGCAGTTAGAGGGGGAGTAGTTGAAAATTATCTCAATGGTACTTTATCCTTTGCTGATCTTTGGCGTCCTGCTTTGAGCATAAGAGTCTTAGGCTATAGGCTCCTGTTACTTGCCGATATCAAATGGTTCTCAATGAATTCCAGAATTTTTGTTCTGATAATTCCATTCCTTTTGCTAAGTTCTGCTTTTTTAATTTACACGGATTATCGGAAAAGCCTGTCACCTGGGTGTTCGCCAGAGTTTATCGCAACAACATTATTTTTTCTTACTCTAATCATTTTTAATATCATTCAATGGCAAGCGCTCATATTCAGGGGAGCATTATTTTTTCAGTTACCCATGCCATTCATTATAGCGAGTTTCATTAGTCTCGAACTTTACTTATCGCAAGGCCGAAAATACTGGATCCCAGCATTTATCCTAACCGCGTTGGCTGTGCTAATCTTCGGCGGGACTATTATCTTTTCTTTTGCTCCAGCACTAAGCTTGACCTTTTTGTGCTATATACTCACACGTCGTTTGAGTCTAAAAATAGATTTCTGGTTACGTGCGTCGACAATCAGCTTCTTTCTCGTTACGCTTGCATTTATTTATATATTTAAGATCTATCAGAATGATTATATTCAACCGTTTCCCTATTCTTTTGTAACAGATATTTTCAGCCGCCCGCTTGAAGCCATGCAATTTTATCTCTCTGCCTTCGGTGCGAGCATTATCGGCATAGATGTCTTTTTCACTTACGATTATTTTTCGTTGCGTGATATTATTTTAACTGGCGTGGTTGTCTTACTGTTTTACGTCTTTGCCTTAACTCTCTTTTTCAAATCACGTATGTATGAAAAAACCTATCTACCGTTTTTTCTCATCACGCAGGTATTCTTTTTTTTAGCGTTTATGACCATTGCAAGGTTCGGGTTAAATGATATTTCTTATAGCATGTCTTCCCGCTATACATGCGTTAGCCTCTTTGGACTCGCATCAATCGTCTGGATACTCATTTTTTTTCTCTCCCAGCCTGCAAAACCAAACGTGTTGATGAAGAGCATCATAAACTCATTATTTGTAATAATTTTTTCCGGACTTCTTCTGACATCTATTGTCGTTTGGCGAGTTCAACCTGAGCGAAAAGCCAAATTTGAACAACTATACGACATAGCAATGCGTGTTGACACAGCTACATACGATGAACTCTTGAATTTTGCAGCGCCTCCAGAACTGGTACGTGATTCTCTACGATTATTGCGGAAACACAAGCTGAACATGTATCATTCAGCGCCTGAAGACAGAAAATAGCCTTATAAAATTACTTCAACAATTTCTTCTTTTTTCAGAAAGGATATCAAAACCATCAGAAAAGAGGCCGCAATCTGAATAATAAACGGATAAGACGGCATCAGATGGCGATCCATATCATCCAACCCGACAAGCCATATCGAAAAAAATTGTCCCAAAACAAATAGGAGGCAAAATCCCTGAATCCAGGCTATTTTCCTATATTTGAAAAACACAAACCCAATTATGACCGACTGTAAAAAAAATAATATAAACAAATTACCGTAAGCGCCTGCAACGATAAGAAACACTCTTTCCATCATGTACTTGAGATAAACTGTTGTGCGCTGAGAGTTTCTTATAAATCGTTTAATTCTTTCCGGAGGATAATTGGGCGTGTCCGGAAAATTCAGGCACGCCGTCATATCTTGCGTCGGAGGCAAGTATTGAGGAAATCGTTTATTATAATTCCGGTACCTATCGATGAAATCATTATTGATGGTAAAGGGAACTGTGTAATAATGGCCCAAATGTCTTTTCGCGTCGATGATGGCGATAAACTCTTCATCGCCACCCTCCCGGTATGCTCCGCTGTAACTGACATGAAACAGCGTATTGTTTAAAGCTATGTTACTTAAAGCGAATTGTCCGTTGTGTCGTTTATTCATTTCGCAATAGCCCAGGATTCC
The DNA here is from genome assembly GCA_002441205.1 of Syntrophaceae bacterium UBA6255. Taxonomy (GTDB): domain Bacteria; phylum Desulfobacterota; class Syntrophia; order Syntrophales; family Smithellaceae; genus Smithella. The sequence goes on from DJVN01000271.1 coordinate 20,908, forward strand.
GGCTGCCGAAAGAATCAAACCCAATAATCCCCAGTACAAAATTTTTCTTTCCTCGCGCAAAAGAACAAACCGGAAAACCATAAAAAGCAGAGCCACCGGTATCAGGATCAAATAAGTCGGCTTCAGCATGACAAGAAAAAAAGGTAACAGGCCCAGAGATGCAGCCGTCAGCCTCTTCGGTTTCTCCGTGTATTTGACGAGAACAAGCAGCATTAAAATGGAGCCCGCAAAACAGAGGCATTCCGGATTCAGATGAACATTTTGTATAAGTATGGGATGCCAGCAGCCGTAAAAAAGCGTGGCGATAATCATCAGGTATTTATTTTTCACGATACATTTGGAAACAAAATAAAACGGTATGATCGACAGAAACGATATCGCCTGCTGAAAAAAAATAAGATTTGGAACCAGGTTATCTTTCGAAATATATTCAAATACTTTTATCATATAGGGATAGAGAGGCGTCCGGTATAAATCAACAATACCTTTGAAGATATTAACAAAAACAAAATAGGAAACGCTGTCCGAATTATACAAAACCAAGCCAGGATGTAAAAATCCAAAATAAAACAATCTGTATATAAGGCAGAGAAATAATATTACTCCCAACAACAAGTAATCGGGAAATTGATTGATTTTATTATTTAACCAATGATTTTTCTGCATAATATTTCTATCTCGCGATTGTTGTGACTATCCATTTTTTCGGCAACTATTGCAATATTTTTTTGTAGGGCACGTTCCCTAAACGTGCCGCATATATCAATCGGATTGTTCGGGCGAAGTGACCTTTAGGTTAGAACCATCCCTACATTTTGAACATAGAACTTTTAACATAGAACGGTTGTCCCCTTCGGCCTGAACACCTTCAAGCTGCCTTTTAAACATTGACACAAAACAACAATTTCCCTATGCTTCACGCCAGAAATTTCATTGTTTTATTTAAGGAGTTGAATATGTCAGGTCGTTTAAATGGAAAAAAGGCGATTATCACAGGAGCGGCCAATGGCATTGGCCGGGCTTCAGCCCTGCTGTTCGCCAAAGAAGGAGCCAATCTTGTCCTGGCCGACGTCAACGAGTCCGATCTTGGCCAAGTCGAGAAAGAAATAAAGGATATAAAAGGAAACGTTCTTACCCGCAAAACAGATGTTTCTTCCGAAGAGGAAATCAAGGCATTGATCAGTATTGCCCTGGAGAAATTCACCAATATTGATATTCTGGTCAACAACGCCGGCATCGGCGGCGGATTGGACGCGCTGGAGGAGCAAAAATCCGAGGAATGGCACATGGTGTACGATATCAACGTCATGGGTCCGGTTTATGCCACCAAACATATTATTGCGCATATGAAAGCACGACGAAGTGGTTCCATTATCAATATCGCTTCCGTCGCCGGTCTTCTTTCCGGCGCAGGCGGAAATGCCTACAGCGCCAGCAAAGCCGCTTTGATCAATTTTACCAAGACTTCCGCATGCGAGGTCGGTTCATTTAACGTCCGCATTAACGCCATATGTCCGGGTCTGATTGAAACCGGCATGACCCAGCCTTTTTTTGAGTGGGCGCGTAGCGTCGGCAAGGAAAGTCAGCTAGGCAAATACTGCGAACTGAAGCGTGCCGCAGCTCCCGAGGAAGTCGCCTGGGCGATCCTTTTCCTGGCCAGCGACGAAGCAAGCTATATGACCGGTCAGGCCATTCCTGTGGATGGCGGCATTACCGCTTCCATGAGTGTGCCGGGAAGAAAAATTTAAATAACGAGCGGGAAATCATGAAAGAGGGGATCGTGAATTTTCACGGTCCCCTCTTTCATTGGTTATTGACGTTCATTTAAATTAAAGAAGGACTATCCCAATCTTTCTTTAAGCGCTTCAAATTGTTTTTTCATTCTTGCCGGCAGACGATCACCGAACCGGGCGAAGTGTTTTTCGATATCGGGAATTTCCGCCTTCCATGCATCGATGTCAACTCTGAGCAATTCGTGAAGATCCTTCTCGTCAATTTTTAATCCTTTCAGATCCAGGCTGCCTAATTTGGGCAATAAACCGATTGGTGTTTGAACAGCTTCAGCTTTGCCGTTCACACGCTCGCACATCCATTTCAATACGCGGCTGTTCTCGCCGAATCCCGGCCAGAGCCAGCGGCCATCCGCTGTTTTTCTAAACCAGTTCACATAGAATATTTTAGGAGCCTTGTCGCCGAGCTTGTCGCCCATATCCAGCCAGTGCTGAAAATAGTCGCCCATGTTGTAACCGCAGAAAGGCTGCATCGCGAAAGGATCGCGCCGCAAATTGCCCACAGCGCCGATATTGGCCGCCGTCGTTTCCGATGACGCCGTCGCGCCCAGAAATACGCCATGATCAAAACTATAGGCTTCGTTGACCAGAGGCACAACTCCGGCGCGGCGTCCGCCGAAAACAAAAATATCAATGGGCACGCCTTCCGGTTTTTCCCAATCCGGGCAGATGACCGGACACTGAGACGCCGGAGCGGTAAAACGCGCATTGGGATTAGCAGCAACTTCCTTCTTTTCATTAGGCCAGTCTTGTCCTTTCCAGTCAATAGCATGCCTGGGAGGCTTGCCGTCCATCCCTTCCCACCAGATATCGCCTTTATCGGTCAAAGCACAGTTTGTAAAAATGGTGTTTTTCTTGATGGACTCCATGGCCATTGGATTAGAATCATAGGACGTGCCCGGCGCCACGCCAAAAAATCCCGCTTCGGGATTGATCGCGTAAAGCCGACCGTCCGGTCCGATCTTCATCCAGGCGATGTCATCGCCGACGCATTCGCATTTCCAGCCGTCAATGGTGGGCTGCAGCATGGCCAGATTGGTTTTACCGCATGCGGAAGGGAAAGCTCCGGTAATATGATACTGTTTGCCTTCGGGACTGGTCAATCTCAGAATCAGCATGTGTTCCGCCATCCAGCCTTCACGTTTGGCCATGGCCGAGGCAATGCGCAAAGCCAGACATTTTTTTCCCAACAGAGCATTGCCACCGTAGCCGGAACCGTAAGACCAGATCAGATTTTCATCCGGAAAATGACTGATATATTTTTGCTCCATCGGCGCGCACGGCCACGGAACATCTTTTTGTCCCGGCTCCAAAGGAGCGCCCACGGAATGCAGACACGGAATAAATTCCCCTTTCTTGCCCAGCTTCTTAATAACTTTCTTCCCGACACGCGTCATAATGTGCATATTACAAACAACGTAAATACTGTCTGTTATTTCTATGCCGATTTTGGCAATCGGCGAATCAATCGGTCCCATGGAAAAAGGAATCACGTACATCGTGCGCCCTTTCATGCAGCCTTTATAGAGGTCTTTCATCGTCGCTTTCAATTCATCAGGCGCGACCCAGTTATTGGTGGGACCAGCGTCAATCTGCGAGGGATAACTGATATAGGTCCGATTCTCCACCCGTGCAACATCGGACGGATCGGAACGAAACAAAAAGCTGTTCCTTCTTTTCTTGAGCTTGATTGCCGCGCCGCTTTCCACCGCTTGCGCCATCAATGTATTATATTCTTTTTTGGAACCATCACACCAGTGTACTTTGTCGGGTTTACAAATCTGCCGGATTTCTTCTACCCATTTTTTCAATTTT
>DJVN01000159.1 GCA_002441205.1 Syntrophaceae bacterium UBA6255
GCCAGTATCCGGTGCGGCTGGCCTTTGCGGTGACGATTCATAAAAGCCAGGGAAAAACGTTTGAAAAGGTGATTATTGATGTGGGGCGCGGCACGTTCGCCCACGGGCAGATGTACGTGGCGCTTTCCCGCTGCACGACCATGGAAGGCATGGTGCTGAAAAATCCGTTGAAAAAAAGCCATGTTTTAATGGATTGGCAGGTAATGAAATTTCTGACGGGTCTGCAGTACGCCAAAGCGGAGCTTACCTGCACCCGCGAGCATAAGATTGAGATGCTGGAGGAGGCGTTTCAGGAAAAGCAAGTTGTTGAAATTGTTTATTTAAAAGCGAAAGATGAAAAATCGACGCGGATGATTCGCCCGCTTCGCGTGGAGGACATGGAATATAACGGTCATCCGTATCTGGGTTTGTACGCTTATTGCCTTACGCGGAAGCAAAACCGCATTTTTAACGTGGATCGCATTCTGGAAATCCGTCCGGGGCCGAATATAGCCGAATAAATAAGAAAAAACAGGCAAATATTTTGCTTGACAATCAAATGAAGATTGCATAAGGTTCGCCTTTAAATTTTTCACTAAAATTGGTGGTTTATTATGAAGACATATATGGCTAACGCGCAGACGGCCGATAAAAAATGGTATATCGCGGATGCTTCCGGTAAGGTTTTGGGAAGATTCGCCAGTGAGATAGCGCATCGTTTAAGAGGAAAGCACAAGGCTACTTATACGCCTCATGTAGATACGGGCGATTTTATTATCGTGGTTAACGCCGATAAAATAGTTCTTACCGGTAAGAAGCTGACCGATAAAATTTATTATTCTTATTCCGGTTATCCGGGCGGAATGAGAGAAACCGCCGCCGGAAAAATGCTGGCGGAGAAACCGGAGGATTTGATTCGTATCGCTGTGCAGGGAATGCTGCCTAAAACAAACTTAGGTCGTAGAATGCTTAAGAAGTTGAAGGTTTATTCCGGCAATGCCCATATTCATGAGGCACAGTGTCCGGAAGTTTTATCCATTTAAATTTATAACAAGAAATTAGATCGATATTGGAGACATCATGGCGGAACAAAGATATTACGCAACAGGCAAGAGAAAAAGCGCTATCGCCCGTGTTTATATGAAATCGGGCAATGGCAATTTTGTAGTCAATAAAAGAAGTTTTGATGATTACTTTACTCGTCCCAGTTTGAAAATGATCATCAAACAACCTCTCGAAATGACAGGTAAAAAAGATCAGTTTGATTTGTATGTCAATGTGAGCGGCGGAGGAGCGGCCGGTCAGGCCGGAGCCGTAAAACACGGAATTTCCAAAGCGCTGCTGGAGTATGATGCCGAGTTGCGCGCTGTACTGAAAAAGGCTGGTTTTTTAACCAGAGATGCCCGGGTTAAAGAACGGAAGAAATACGGCCAGCCCGGAGCAAGGAAAAGGTTCCAATTCTCCAAACGATAAATTCCAACAGGGGGGCTTCCGGCCTCCCTTTTTTTTGGGAGATTTCTTATGATGAAAGCAGCAATATTTGGCGCCAGCGGATATACGGGACAGGAACTGACACGAATTTTATCAGCACATCCCGAAGTAAAATTAGTTGCGGTAACCTCGCGGCGGTTTGCCGGCCAGAAAGTGCCGGCCGTGTTTCCTGCCTTACAGGGTTTGACGTCATTAACGTATCAAAACGCGACTCCGTCTCAAATATGCAATCTATGCGATGTCGTTTTTCTGGCTCTGCCTCATGGCGTTTCCATGGAAATTGCTCCGGAATTTATTAAGGCGGGGAAAAAAGTTATTGATTTGAGCGCTGACTATCGTTTGAAAGATTTGAAAACGTATGAAATGTGGTACGGAAAGCATAGCAGTGCCAAATTTATCAAGGATGCTGTTTACGGTATTCCGGAACTTTATCGGCAGAAAATCAAGAAAACGAAATTTGTTGCTAATCCCGGTTGTTATCCGACCGGTATTATTCTGGGGTTGGCTCCGGCGCTGAAAAAGAAACTGCTGGATGTCACAACCGTCATCGCGGATTCGGTCTCCGGCGTCAGCGGCGCGGGCAGGGAACCGCTGACCGGTTCGCTTTTTTGTGAAGTCGATGGAGGTTTTAAAGCGTACAAAGTTGGAAAACACCGGCATCTGCCGGAAATCGAGCAGGAATTGAATGCTCTGGCCGGAAAAAAATTTGCCATTTCATTTACGCCGCATTTACTGCCGGTGAAGCGGGGAATCCTCAGCACGATTTACGCGAAACTGAAGAAGGATGTTTCCCTGGAAAAGCTGCATGCTCTTTACAGTGCTTTTTACACGAATGAAAAATTTGTCCGCATTTGTCCCCAGGGCGTGTATCCGAATATTTCTTCGGTCTGTGGCTCGAATTATTGCGATATCGGGCTGGCGGTTGATCCGCGGACCAAACGGATTATTATTATGGCGGCCATTGATAATTTGGTTAAAGGCGCCGCGGGTCAGGCCGTTCAGAACATGAACATCATCTGCGGTTTTAAAGAAGACGCCGGCTTGAACGTCGCGCCGCTCTTTCCTTAATGAAAGAAGATAATATGTCCCAGAAAATATTCAACACCGCGACAAGAAAAAAAGAAGTCTTCAAGCCCATAAAAGAAGGCGCTGTCGGCATTTATGTCTGCGGTATCACCGCCTATGACGTTTGCCACATCGGTCATGCCCGCGCGGCAGTCGTGTTCGATGTGGTCGTAAGACATCTTCGGGCTAGCGGCTATCATGTAACTTACGTCAAAAACTTCACCGATATTGATGACAAGATTATCGATCGCGCCAACAGTGAAAGGGTTAGCATTACGGAAATATCGGAGCGTTATATTCAAGCGCACAATGAAGATATGGCGGCGCTGGGTGTTGCGACTCCCACAATCGTGCCCAAGGCCACCGAACACATGAAAGAAATGATTGATCTGATTAAAAGTCTTGAAGATAAGGGCTACGCTTATGGCGTTGACGGCGACGTGTATTTTTCGATCAGCAATTACAAACAATACGGCGGTTTGTCCGGACGCAATCTGGAAGAAATGTTGGCCGGAGCGCGTGTTGATGTCAACGATAAAAAGAAAAATCCTCTCGATTTCGCGCTGTGGAAAAACAGCAAAGAGGGAGAACCCTTCTGGGATAGCCCCTGGGGAAAGGGACGTCCCGGATGGCACATTGAATGTTCGGCGATGAGCCGGCGTTATCTGGGGGAAACATTCGATATTCACGGCGGCGGGGAGGATTTGATTTTTCCGCATCACGAAAATGAACTGGCGCAATCGCAGGCGTCGACGGGAAAGCCGCTGGCCAATTACTGGATGCACAACGGTTTTGTAAAAATAAATTCGGAAAAAATGTCCAAATCCCTGGGCAATATATTTCCCGTAAAAGAAATTTTGAAACAATATCATCCCGAAGTGTTGCGCTTGTTTATGCTGCAAAGCCATTACCGCTCTCCGGTGGATTATTCCGATGATTCTTTGGTTGAAGCCAGAGCCGGTTTAGTCAGAGGTTATAGAGCTTTACAACTGATGAAAGAGATGCAGGGCAAATCAGCGTCTGATGACAAGTCGATGTCGTCAAAAAGTTCGGAGAAGATAGAAAATTATGTAAGCAAGTTTAAAACCCTCATGAACAAATTTGACGAGGCCATGGATGACGATTTTAACACTGCCCAGGCGCTGGGACATGTTTTTGATATGGTGCGTCTGACTAATAATTTCATCGTTGAAGAGAAAACGATGCCCGCATCCGGGAAAGCCAACGTAGTGGCGGAGGCTCAAAAGGTCTTTGATCATTTTGGCGCTGTTTTGGGAGTCTTTCACAGTGACCCCGGCCATTTTTTTGCTTCTGATAAGCAGACAGAGTTACGCAAAAGAGGCTTGAAAATTGAAGAAATTGAAAAGTTAATCAAGCGCAGACAATCTGCCCGGGAAAGCAAAGATTGGGCAAATGCGGATGCTATCAGAAAACAACTGGCCGAGCTGCATATTGTCCTTAAAGATTCCGCCGATGGCACGAGCTGGATGATTGAGTGAAATCATTCCTCTTCCCGTCTGGAAAAACTTGGAAATTTTTCTGATAAGTCCCAACAAAAAAATGATAAATATTGGAGAAAGTGGTATAAGAATCACAACTATATATTTAATGTGGCGAGGAATATAATGAAAAAAACATCAAAGAAATTTTTTGTACTGGCACTGATTTGTCTGGGATCCTTGATCCTTTTGGGACTGAATACTGGTAATAACAATCCTTCTGCGAAGGATAAAAATTTTTACAAGGATGTGAAAACATTCAGCGAAGTTTTGGATATGGTCAGGAAAAATTACGTGGATGAGGTTGATACGACAAGCTTAATGCAGGGAGCCATTAACGGGATGATAAGAACGCTGGATCCGCACAGCTCTTTCATGACGCCGGATTTATATAAAGAGCTCGAAGTGGAAACACAGGGTCAGTTCGGAGGCGTTGGTATAGAAATCATGATTATCAAGGATGTGTTAACTATTGTTTCTCCCATAGAAGATACGCCCGCTTTTCATGCCGGGCTTAAGCCGGGTGACCAGATTCTTAAAATTGACGGTAAATCCACAAAAGATATCACCATTCTAGAAGCTGTCAAACTGCTTCGCGGTTCAAAGGACACCAAGGTTACGATCACTATATTGAGAGAAAACATGTCCAAGCCCCAAGATGTTTCGTTGACGCGCGCGATTATCCAGGTGAAAAGCGTCAAGTATAAAAAAATAGAAGACCATATAGGATACATTCGTGTCGCGGCTTTTCAGGAAAAAACAGCCGATGAAATACGAAAAGTGCTCAGAGAATTAGATGGAAAAACCAATCCCATGAAGGGATTGGTTCTGGATCTCAGGAATGATCCGGGCGGATTGCTGGATCAAGCCATCGAGGTGTCTGATATATTTTTAAAAACCGGCACTATTGTGTCAACTCGGGGACGCGTTAAAGCAATGGAAACACAGTCTCTGGCTAAAGATGATAATAATGAAATCATTTGTCCGATAGTTGTTCTGGTGAACGAAGGCACTGCCAGTGCCGCGGAAATTGTTGCGGGGGCCTTGCAGGACAATGGCAGGGCTTTAATCGTCGGGACGCAGACCTTTGGCAAAGCGTCTGTTCAGACGGTTATTCCTCTTGAAGGAGGATCCGCTCTGAAATTAACGACCGCCCGCTATTATACGCCGAAAGGAAGGTCGATACAGGCGGAAGGTATTAAGCCTGACATCGTTGTTCCTTTTATCAAGTCCGTTGAAGAGTCGGAAAGCGTCATCAACAAGGAAGAGAGAATTAGAGAAAAAGACCTGACGGGACATATAAAACCGGCAAAAGAAGATGGAACAAAAGTTGATGAATCAAGTAAAGGTGTCAAAGAATCTTTAGAGACCGATGATCATCAATTGAAAACAGCGGTGGATATTCTGAAGAGTTGGAATATCATGAAAAAAATGAAAACAAATTAACCGTCTGGCAAAAATTAAAAGCAGCCATGAAGTTATCCAAAAAACTTTTTACCGCAACCATTGCATTATTAATAATATTGTCCATTGCGGGTATTATTTATGTGTCGCAGTTTGAGGAAGAAGCACCTGAAGTAAAAGAACCGGAAATAGTAACGAAGAAAACAGTTGTTCCTAAAATCGGCAAACCGAAGCCTATGCCCGCCACCGAGCTTTCTTTACGGGAAGTGGCGATCATTATTGATGATATGGGTTACGATCTTAACGCAGTTAAAAAATTATTAAAAATTGACGCGAACTTGACGTTTGCAATTTTGCCTTTTCAGCCATATTCCCGCCAGGCATCGGAAATGCTGCATAAAGCAAAACGAGAGATACTTCTTCATTTGCCGATGGAACCCGTTTCCTATCCGCGGGAAAAGCCGGGGGAAGGCGCTTTATTTACAGATATGAATAATGAGGAATTGTTGCTGCAATTAAGAAATAATATCGCCGCTGTTCCTTATGTTGTCGGCGTGAATAATCATATGGGCTCCCGGTTCATGATGGATGATCAAAGGCTATCTTTAATCTTTAAGGAACTCAAAAGAAAAAATCTGTTTTTTGTTGATTCCCGCACTTCACCTGATACCAAGGCATTGTCCGTTGCGCAGGCTATTGGCTTAAATATAGCTGAAAGAAAAGTATTTATTGATAACGATCGTAATTATAATGAAATTTATAATCATTTGATTAATGTTGCCAAAAGCAATGATGATTTCCCTCAAATCATTATAGGACATCCTTATCCAGAGACTATTTTGGCGCTGAAAGATGCCGTGAACGTTATGCGTAAAAAAGGCGTATCCATTGTTCCGGCATCTCAGATCATTAAAAAAAATTCGAAACGAAATAATAGTTCATTAATACACAAGCAATAATCATTGATCATCAGTATGACAGCTATGAAAAAAAGTATTACCTGTTTAATCGTTATCATGACTTTAATGTTAGTCAATCTTTCCGGATGTGGTGGCTTGCATAATCATCAGGTGTCTGCCGGGCAAGTTGATCACGTTCAGACACAGGGAACGTATCATTATTTCCTGAGCGTGCTCTTGCGACATGAAGGCAAACTTGAGCAAGCGATCGAAGAATTGACGAAGGCATATGAGGCGGATCCCCAGTCATCCTATCTGGCCACAGAGCTAATTTCTCTTTATGCCCAGAAGGGTGACTTCAATAATGCCATTGTTCAGGGCGAAGAGTTTCTTTCTAAACATGCTGATCATGTTGAATTGCATTTGATTATGGGAGGGCTGTATCTCAATATCCGTGAGTACTCGAAGGCGATCAGAGAACATAAAAAAGTTATTGAGCTGGACCCCAAAAACCTGATTGCGCATCTTTATTTGGGTATCATTTATGCGGAAGAAAAAAGATTTGATAAAGCAGAAGACATCTTGAAAAAAATGCTGACGATAGATTCTGAAAATATCATGGGCATTTATTATTATGGGAAAGTGCTGGAAAAGATGAAACGCTTTGACGAGGCGGAAAAAATGTTTAAAAAGGCCATGTCTCTCAATCCTTATTTTGAAATGGCCCTGTTTAATTTGGCCGCGCTTTACGAAAAACAGGAAAAACTGGATAAAGCCATTGAAGTTTATCGCAGTTATTTGGCGATTGATCCCACGCGACTGAATTTACGTGTCAGGACGGGAGAACTTTTAATTAAGAAGAAAAAATACGAGGAAGCCGAGCAAGAATTTCGGGAAGTGCTGAAAATTGATCCGGATAATCGGGATATCAAGGTGGCGCTTGGATTGTTATATCTGGATATGAAAAAATTTGATTTAGCTGTGGCTGAATTTTCTGCGATTCTGAAGCAGAATGTTCTGGATGATAAAGTTCGTTATTTACTGGCATCGACGTATGAGCAAAAAAAAGAACATGCATTGGCCATCGATGAATACAGCAGCATAGCGGTATCCTCCGATTTGTATGTGAGTGCGAGAATTCGTGCCGCCATGCTTTTAAAAAATGAAGGTAAAATAATCCCGGCCATTGACTTGATCAGGAAAGCCATTAAGAAAAAAAACGATCAGATTATTTTCTATCTTTTTGTATCGACCCTGTATGAGGAGGCTGGGGACAACGCCGCTTCTGAGAATATGTTGAAAGAGGGACTTAAAATGGCTCCGAAAAGCACAGATTTGCATTACGCTTTGGGCGTGCTTTATGACAAGACAAATCGTTTTTCGGAGAGCATTGAGACGTTGCAGAAGATTTTAGAATTTGATCCGGACAATGCTGAAACGCTCAATTTTATAGGCTATAGTTATGCAGTAAGAGGTATCCATCTGGACGAAGCGGAAAAAATGATTCTCAGAGCATTGAAAATTAAACCCGAAAATCCTTATTTCCTGGATAGTCTGGGATGGGTTTATTTCAAAAAAAACCAGATGGACAACGCGGAAAAATATTTAAAAGAGGCTTTGGAACTTTTGCCGGACGAAGTTGAAATCATCGAACATATGGGGGATTTATACGTAAAACAGAACAAGATAAAAGAAGCCGGTGACCTGTATGAAAAAGCTCTGAAAATTGATCCTCAGAATCTTCCTTTACAAAAAAAACTTGAAAATTTGTTCAAGAAAAAACAATAAACGCCACATGCTATTTTATCACCGCATATTTTTCTCGCCTGAGGCAAAAAAAACTTTTCATTTGGCGCTTTTTTTATTTTTATTGCCATTGTTTTCCTGCGGCTTTTATAAGCCGACGATTGTAAAAACAGATTTTTCAACCGGGGACATTGAAGCCTCTGTCTTACGCTTGATCGATGAAGATGAAATTTTCAGTGCTGTGGCGCTGATCAATCTATCTCATCATAACAGTTTTTATCCGGTGAAAGCCGTTTTGGTGATTAAAAGACCTTCTTATTTACGGATGGAATTACTGCCCGTTATAGGAGTGCCCGATTTTTTTCTTTCGGTTTCTCCTGAAATAATGAAAATATTTATTCCTTCAAAGGGGGAATGTTACAGCGGACTGCCGACCGTCTCCAATTTAAACAAGTTTCTTCCTTGGCAGATAGACATTGAAGATATGATAATGATTTTCACCGGGGCGTATCCGTCGCTTAAAGAAGAGCCTGTTTCTTATCAAATGCATCATGAAGATAATCTTGTGCGCGTGGAAATGAAAGCTCCATCGGGCGCTTCGCAAATTATCTGGATTGGTGAAAATAATAAATTATTCAAACTGGTTCGTCAGGATGATACCGGAGAAAATTTATATCATGTAGAGTATACTTACGACAATAATAATTTCCCGGAAAAAATTAAAATAAACTTTGCGGATGAAACCGTCTCTTTATCGATTAAATATTCGGATGTTAAAATTGAAAAGCGTAAGGATTTGTCGATTTTTGATTTGGCGATTCCAGATCATGTCAACGAAATTATTTTGGAATAAATAGAGCGTTGTCCTGAGACGGTTATTTTATGCCTTGAAGGTTAGAACGCGCAATGCGCGCCTGGCTGGTATTCGGATAATTTTTAATGACTTCCTGTAGAAGTAATTTGGCGGAGGTGTTATCCCCGAGCTTCAAAAAAGAAAGGCCCTGTTTGAGCAGGGCATAGGGGACTTTGTTGCCGTTGGGATAATTTTTCGTGACTTTTTCATACTCCAGGATCGCGGACTCGTATTTTTGTTCGAAAAAATAACATTCGCCGATCCAAAACTGAGCATTGTCTGAATATTCACTATCGGGATATGCGGCCAGGAAGTTTTGAAATTCTGTCCTGGCTTTGGAATAGTATCCTTCCTGAAAAATCTGATACGCGGCAGAATATGCCATTTCCTTGTCCTGTTTCTTCCCCGTATCTTTGGCCACTGTGCTGCCATTTAATTTGCCTGTTTTATCTGAAGCGTCTGAAGTATTTTTGCTGCCAATCTCCAGAAATTTTTCGATAAAATTGATTCTAATCAAAATGTTATCGAGGGCTTGCTTATCATTTTTTGAATTGATAGACGTTTCTTTTTTGAGGGTTTCCACCTGACCGCGCAATTGCTGAAGATTTTCTCTCAGTTCGGAAATATCCGCCACGGTATTGGCCTGTCCTTTGCGCATGGAATCAAGTGCCGCGGCGTTTTTCTTCACGTCATTCAGTTCGGCGTCTAGAGACGCGATTTTTTCGTCCATTCTCTGGTTGAGCTCCGACCGGAGCGCTTTTAAATCTCCTGAAGATGCACAACCAAAGAGGACAAGGCATATAATGGATAGAAAGAGATGAATATATCTTTTCAAGCTTGTCACCTCACTTTATCGATTACGGATTCACGACAAAATGCGCCCGTCTGTTTTTTGCCCACGCTTCTTCGGTGGAGGATGGATCAAGCGGATTTTCCTCGCCAAAGCTGACCGTTCTCATCATGGATTCTCTAATCCCTAAATTAACCAGATATTTTTTTGTTTCCTGCGCGCGTCTCTCTCCCAGAGCCATATTGTATTCCGCTGTTCCTCTTTCATCGCAATGCCCTTCAATAATGATGGAGGACACTCTGTTTTTCGTGAAATAATTTGCATTGGCTTTCAGGATCTCACGGGCTTCGTAATTGATACTGGAACTGTCAAAATCAAAGTTTATATCGCTGACGGGGGATTTCATGCGGGCCATTTTTTCCAAATCAACAGATTTTTCTGCTGTTACGTCTTGTGATTCGGGTGTTTCTCCGGAGGGTGTTACGCTTTGTTGTTCAGGAGATGTTGTTGTGGCTTGTTGGGATTGTCCGGCGTCGCTGGTCACGACTGATTTTTTCTCGGCACAGCCGGTAAAAATTATCAGACCTGAAATAAGCACTACAAAGATCACCCTTAATTTTATATTGAATTTCATTATGAACGCTCCTTTCTTATGGTCAATACAGTTCAGTGTTTAGAATAGACTAAAGACAAATACACGAATTTTTATCATTTCAAAAAATAGAAAATCTAAAATTCCCCTTCTTTTTTAAATTAACGTCGCTTATTCTAAGTTTGTATACCGTAAAGGTGAGAAAATAACAACCCTTTTCGATATTGCTTGTCCGTTAATGAAATCGTCCCGACCATGCCGGCATGATAAGTTTATTATTTTGTTCATACAGAAGTCTTGGATTGGATCCATTGGAATTCATTATCACTATTCTGCTTTTTGAATTTTTTCTCGAGACGTAAACGATTTGCCGTCCTGACGGCGACCACGATGGTGATTCTTTGTTTGCTTCATCGAAGGTTAATTGCACAGGGTTGTTGCCTTCCTCGTCAATGGAAAAAATTTGATACTTATTGTTTGCCGCTAAGCCTTCATAGACGATGCGGTCCCCGCGAGGCGACCAGGACGGTGAAGAATTATAGCTGCCTTTATAAGTTATTCTATTGACATTATTACCCCCGGCGTCCATCGTGTAAATTTGTGGTGAGCCTGAACGGTTTGAAACAAAAACAATTTTTTCCCCGTCCGGTGACCAGGAAGGTGAAACATCTATCGAATAATTATTGGTTAGTCGCATGAGTTTCAAAGCGTCAATTTGCAGGACATATATTTCTTCGTTTCCATCCTTGCTCAGGGTCAATAATATTTTTTTCCCATCAGGAGAGAAAGCTCCGCACAGATTCAATCCATCAAAAGAAGTGATCCTTTTTTCCGCGCCGCTTTTTAAATTTCGAAGATAAATTTCCGGACGTCCGCGTTTAAAAGATGTAAAGGCCAGCCAGTTTCCATCCGGAGACCAGCGCGGTGTCACGATGATAGATTGGTGATTTGTTATTTTTTGTATCCCGGTGCCATCGTAGTTGACAGCATAAATGTCAGACTTCAGTCCCGTTTTTGAAACAAATGCAATTTGGGTATTGAAGTCTCCCGCGTCATTGATAAGCGCCAGCATAATATCGGAAGCTATCGCCCGGGCAATGGCGCTGATTCTGTCGGCGGCGGCGCGATATTTTTTAATAAAAATCACTTCGCCGCGGGTGACATCAAAAAGATGAGCCTCTGCGATGATTTCCCGGTCATTGTGGGTTACGTTGCCTTTCAGCAGATAATCAGCNNCCCTGAATTAAATTGCTTCGCCGCGGTAATGGATGCCGTGTTAAAATCGCAAATAGCAATGGGAATCATTTTAAAAGCGGGAGAATTAATATCGACATATATTTTGGCCTTGACCGGATTGTTTAACGTCAGCAATGCGTAGGCAAGCAATACGATCGTTAAAATCAAAAACAATTTCTTACGAGACTCAAGTTTCCTGTGATTTTTCAAATTACGAACATCCTTTTTTATAAAAATATTGTCTAAGTCAGACAGAATGATCAGCGCAGTTCCGAAGAATGAAAACGTATGCCGATTTCAATGCTGTTGTCCCGGACCCAGTAGGGCAGCGGAGGAAACGGCCCTGATTTTTTAACAGCCCGCAACGCTGAATCATCAAAATAACGATTGCCGGAACGCTTTTCAAAACCGGCATACTGCAAAGCGCCGTTGCGCGCAATTTTAACATCAACAATCGTTGTGATATTTTTTTCAGGCAGCAAGGATTGCGGTATCGTCCAGTTTTGTTTTACCCTTGCCCACACCGCTTCAATATATTCGTTGACTTGTGCGTTTGTTTCGGTATCAGACATCGCAACCCTGCTTGAGGATCCGTCGGTCTTGTTTGTTTTTGATCCGGACATTTCTTTCTGGCGAATAGAGCTGACCGCTTTTTCGATGTTTATTTTATTGGTTGACTGGGTTTTTACCGGAGTCGAATAAATGCTGCTTATCTTCCGCTTTATAATAATGGATTCCGGCTTTTTCTGGGATTCTAAAATATCATGAAAAGAGGAAGTATTTTTGGATGCAAGAACGGCTTCAGAGCCCACCAGTTGGACTGAATAGGCTGTGCCAAAGGTCAAGTGCCGCGACGTTGTAGGAATGGAAATAAGGATAATGGCAATCAGGATTACATGAATTATCAGCGACAGAAAAATCACTTTATGGAAACTGCCGTTATTGCCGCGATATGTGCTAACCGGCATCAGGCAAGTCATTTTTGTTCCTCAGGCGGCTCGGTGATCATTCCCAGCTTATCGACACCGGCTTTGCGCACTTCCGACATGACTTCCACCACAAAACCGTAAGGAACATTTTTATCGGCGCGAAGGAAAATTTCACGATCGATCCTGTTGGAAAAAATAGCTTCCAGCTTGGAATTTAATTCTCCCAACTGCATTTTGGTTTTATTCAGGAAAATTTCCTTCGAGTCATTGATGGTCAGAACAAGTTTTTCTTCGGCAACATCAACACTTTTCGCCTTGACCCGGGGCAGATTTACGTCAATGCCCATGGATAACATGGGGGCCGTGACCATAAAAATGATTAACAGCACCAGCATAACATCCACTAAAGGCGTGACATTGATTTCAGCCAGAGGTTTATTGGAATGACTTCTTTTGCGAAAAACGCTCATCGTACTGTTATACTTAACCCCTTTTCTTACTTCCGTAAATGGCGTTCCACAATGTTCAGGAATTCCGCCGCAAAATTTTCCATTTCCTGAACCATGTCTTTCGACTGGTTGAGAAAGTAGTTATAGAAAATAACCGCTGGTATCGCTGCGGCAAGACCGGCGGCGGTGGCAACCAGGGCTTCGGAAATGCCGGGGGCGACAACGGCAAGGGTTGCCGTACCGCGCGCGCCGATTCCCTTAAATGTATCCATGATGCCCCAGACTGTGCCGAATAAACCGATAAAGGGACTGGCCGAACCCGTTGTTGCCAGAAAACCGAGCGAGCTTTCCAGTTTTGTCATTTCCGTATTACTGGCCTTGTGCATGGAGCGTTCCAGATTGTCCAGAGAAGAAAGACTGATTTCATCGTGTCCCTGTTTCAGTTCACCCGCGGGCTTGTTTGTTTGAGTCAACTCCATGTACCCCACGCGAAACACTTCCGCCGTAGTGGAAAAAGAGTATTTTTTTGCTGCCGGCAAAATATCGGAAAGCTTGGAACTCTTCAAATAATCTTCGTTAAAAGCCTCATTTTCCTGTTTAATTTTAAGGTAATAGCGGTATTTAATAAAAATAATCGCCCAGGAAACGACAGAAAAAATAAATAACACCAGCAAAACAAACTTAACCATCAGTCCGGCGTCGAGAATCATGCTCAGAAGACTGCCGTTAAAACTGCCGCTTAAGCCTAAAGATCCGAGGTCTTTCACTTTATTTTTCTCCAGATAATATGACTTGAATTTTTTGGTACGCTAAAGGAAAAATGTAGCGTTGTCAATATATCTTTTTAATTTAAAAAAACTTCTTGTATTTTTTTTTAAATGATAGTAGAGGTAACAACAACTTAAATTATTTTAAAAAAACGTAATCATATTAATAAGGGGGACCTATGAAAAGAAAAAGGATTTTAACACAATATTTGTTGTATTTTCTTATGTTGATGTTTTTGCTGGTTGGAGGTTGCAGCAGCGGCGGCG
>DJVN01000073.1:0-12845 GCA_002441205.1 Syntrophaceae bacterium UBA6255
ACTGGTTTATCCACCAGGCCGCCGACAACGCTGGGTAAAGCGCCTTCCATTCCGGCAACAACGATGACGACGCGCGCTCCGCGGATTACATCCAATTTATCAAACAAACGGTGAATGCCGGCAACGCCGACATCGATAATTCTTTCCACGCGATTGCCGAAAACTTCCGCCGTGACAGCCGCCTCTTCGGCAACAGGCAGGTCCGCCGTTCCCGCCGTGACCACGGCAATGTAATGTTTGGATGCAGGCGCTTTTTTTCTGATGATTGTAATGGTTCGGGCAAGGGGATTGTAAGAAGCAGCGGGACAAATTTTCCGGACGGCCGCAAATATTTCTTCACTGGCGCGGGTAGCTAAAATATTTGATTCTCCGGTTAACATGGCCTTGATGATTTTTGTGATCTGCTCAATGGTTTTACCCGGACAGAAGATGACTTCCGGATGACCGATACGCATCTCGCGGTGTGTGTCGGGTTTGGCGCAGTCCAAATCTATGTAGGATGGATTTTTCAGGGTGTTAACGGCGGTTTCTATATCAAGTTTCCCGTCCCGGATTTTTTTTAGAAGCAGTTTTAAACCCTTCTCGTTCATGTTTTAGTCCTTTTTGCGAGACGAATACTTTCATAAATATCCTTGATAGAAACACCTTTTTCTTTTGCCAGTCTTTTGCAATCTTCGTATTCCGGTTTGGACTTGATGATACGCCCGTTTAAATAGCCGCACTTTAGCTTTATTTCACCATATTTGGTTTTTACCTTGACTGTTTTACGCGCAAGCATGGATTTGGTGACTTTGTAAGAACGCAGGCCGAAGGTGGAAGAGTTGAACCATAAGATTTCTTCCATGAACGGCTGTTTGCTTAAATCGCAAAGAACCGAAACGGTTGCCGCCGGTCGAGATTTTTTCATGATGACCGGCGTGAAAAAAACATCATGCGCCCCGGCGGAAAAAAGAAGTTCCATCAGATTGTCATAGAGTTCAGGATTCATATCATCGATGTTGCATTCGATCATTACAGCGTCACCGATCTCTGTATCAGGTAAAGCGGCAGCGGGTATTTCTCCTAAAAATACGCGTAAAACATTCGGGATAGCAGAATCCTTACTACCCAGTCCATAACCGATATTCCGCGGAGTGAAATTAATTTTTTCCGTAAACACTGATGCCGTCGTGGCAATAATCGCCGCTCCCGTGGGGGTTGTCGCCTCAAAGGGGACAAGGCCGGTTTTCACGGGAATCCCTTTCAGAATTTCCACCGTCGCCGGTGCCGGAACGGGCAATGTGCCGTGACTGCAATGAATGATACCGGATCCAAGCTGAACGGGAGAGGAGATGATTTTGTCAACCTTCAAATCATCGAGGCAAATGGCGGCGCCGACGATATCAACAATCGAATCGATTGCGCCCAACTCGTGAAAATGCACGTCTTCGATTTTGTGTCCGTGAATTTTTCCTTCCGCCTTTGCAAGAAGGGTGAAAATGTCCAAACTTATCTTTTTGACATTGGAAGTCAAAGCGCTTTGCCTGATCAGTCTGGTGATATCCCGATAGGTGCCCTTTTTAAAGCGTTGCTGCGAGGAGGCTTTCTTCGGAGGAGTAACGATAACATCAAATTTCGTGCCGGTAATACCGCCGCGTTGATCCTGGTAAATTTTAATTTTGTAAGAATTGATTGGCAGTTTACGGAGCTCTTTCAAGAGGTATTTTTGATCAACTCCCAGACCAAGCAGGGCGCCCAGGTTCATGTCGCCGCTGATTCCGGCAAAACAATCATAATAGAGTACTTTCAAAGGCAACCTCCTCTGTATTTCAGGGCAATCAGGTCGGTTTACGTCTAGCAAATTGAATATGATTTCATCGGAATTATTTTAATATATCAAGATAAATTTTTCCCCTGCGTGGCCATCATAAAGCCGGCGTGTTTAACGCCTTTGAGTGATTTGAGCTTTAAATAAAGTATATCGATTTCCGTTGCTTTCCCTTTTGTTACAATGATCTCAAAACAATTATGATGATCGAGATGAATGTGTTGTGTTGATAAAATACAGTCATGATGATCGTGCTGAACATCAAGCACTTTATTGACCAGTTCCCGTGTATGATGATCATAAACAATCGTAATCGCTCCGGTGACTTCTTTGTTTTCCATCCATTCCTCTTTAATCAACTCCGCTCTGATCAAGTCGCGAATGGCTTCGGAACGGTTTGTGTATTTATGCTTTTTGATATGGCGGTCGAATTTTTTCAAAAGGTCGCTTTCCAGTGAAACGCCGAAACGAATTAAATTGGACATAACTTTTCTCCTCTCCAATCATGAATCTATTGCGAAGATACAAACAACGTTACCCAATAGTCAAGCATATTATACAAGTATAATACGTTTACTTTGACGATTAAGTTCTTATTAATGAATGAATAAATTCCAATCATCGATTCATCTGCGGGCAAATTCGAAATTTATGTTTCAGTCGTTATGTGAAAAACTGTTCCGTTCTATTTTTAGTTATTTCCGACAAGATTCAATTGAGATTTTCGCAATTTTTTACGTAGGCCAGCGCCATTTAGGTTAGCTTCCGGTTTTATAAAAAATCAATAAATAAAAATTGATTTTTGCTGACCCCAAGTCACTTATTTTGATTTATCGAAGAAACTTTCAATTGACCAAAAGTCATTTATGCCCGGGACACTGATGGCGAGTGTGATAGAGATTCAATCTTATTACGCTTTTTATTATGTCAAAAATGACATAAGCATATGAATTTATTAGTAAAATGGCGTTGACAACGATTTTTCCCTAATGTATAAGAAACCCGCAGTTTAAGCGTTGTTTTCTGGAAAAACGTTGTACTCACCAAGCCCTAGTTGTTCCAAGCTTTTTCCTGAAGAAGTTTTAAAACGCGAGGAACTGTGTTTGGAATTTCTGAGCACGAAATGAATATTTAGAAATCAAATGAAAGGAGAAAAAATTCATGAACGTCAGCCGAAGAGGTTTCTTGAAGATTTCAGGTGCTGTGGCGGCGGTCAGCGCGTTGGGCATCAGTCTTAAGTCCATATCAGCGCACGCCAAAGAACTGAAAATCAAGCATGCCAAAGAAACCACCACTGTTTGTCCGTATTGTTCCGTTGGATGCAGCATCATCGTGTCCGTAAACGACGGCAAAGTCATCAACACGGAAGGTGATCCCGACAGCCCCATCAACCGTGGAGCGCTGTGCAGTAAGGGTGGATCGATATACCAGATGGCCGTCAACGAAAACCGTTTAGGCAAGCCTCTTTACAGAGCGCCTTATGCCAAAGAATGGAAAGAAGTGGAGTGGGAATGGGCTCTTGATAAAATTGCCCAGAACGTCAAGAAAAGCCGTGACGCCAGTTTTAAAAAAGTAAATGCCAAGGGCGAAGTTGTTAATCGCACGGAAGGCATTGCCTCTGTGGGAAGCGCGGCGATGGATCTTGAAGAATGTTTTACCTATCAAAAATTCTTAAGGGGGTTGGGTCTGGTCTATATTGAACATCAGGCCCGTATCTGACACAGCCCGACTGTACCGGCTCTGGCAGAGTCGTTCGGACGCGGCGCAATGACCAACCACTGGGTTGATTTCAAAAATGCTGATGTGATTTTAATCATGGGAAGCAATCCCGCTTCCAATCATCCGGTGTCATGGAAATGGATTCAGGAAGCTGTCGATAAACGCGGAGCGAAAATCATCTGCGTTGATCCCCGCTTCACCCAATCGGCTGCGAAAGCTCACCTCTACGCTCCACTTCGTTCAGGAACAGATATCGCTTTCCTGGGCGGCATGATCAAATACATATTGGATAACAAACTTTATTTTGCTGAATATGTCAAAAACTACACCAACGCTTCTTTCCTGGTCAATCCCGATCTGAAACTTCCCGGAGAGAACAACGGGGTATTTTCCGGTTTGACAGACGGCAAGTATGATAAGGGCACCTGGTCTTATCAGAAAGGTCCCGATGAGGTTATCAAAAAAGATCCTACCCTGTCGGATCCCCACTGCGTATTCCAGCTTTTGAAAAAACATTATTCCCGTTACACGCCGGATGTTGTTTCCAGGATTACCGGAACACCCAAAGACAAACTTCTTGAAGTTTACAAACTGTACGCTTCAACCGGCAAACCCAATAGGGCGGGCGTTGATCTTTATGCCATGGGGTGGACGCAGCACACGGTCGGCACGCAAAACATCCGTACCATGTGTATGATCCAGCTTTTGTTGGGCAATATGGGTATTGCTGGCGGCGGGGTCGCGGCCATGCGCGGCGAGTCCAACGTTCAGGGCTCCACCGACCACGGTCTGCTGTTCCACATCTGGCCCGGCTATCTCAGCACGCCGACAGCATCGCTGACATCTCTGGCAATCTATAATGAAAAACAGACGCCGACAACCAAGGAAAAGGACAGCCTGAACTGGTGGAAGAACAAACCCAAGTATGTTGCCAGTTTCCTTCGGTCTATGTATGGATCGGATATGACTCTCGAAGATGCCTATGAATCACTGCCCAAACTCGATGACGGTGCCAACTACTCGTGGCTGACGATTTTCGATCAGATGTACAAGGGTAAGTTCACCGGTTTCTTTGCCTGGGGTATGAATCCGGCCTGTTCCGGCGCTCATTCCAATAAGGTTCGTCAGGCATTGGGCAAGGTGGACTGGATGGTAAATGTCAACCTGTTCGACAATGAAACCGGTTCCTTCTGGCGCGGTCCGGGAATGGATCCTTCAAAAATCAAAACAGAAGTTTTCATGCTGCCCTGCGCTTCCTCCGTGGAGAAAGAAGGCAGTATCGCCAACAGCGGACGTCTGCAGCAGTGGCGTTATAAAGCCGTTCCGTATTACGGTGATTCCAAGCCGGACGGCGACATCATGAGCGAGCTCTTCTTCAAGGTGAAAGAACTTTATCAGAAGCAGGGCGGTCCTAATGCTACGGCAATCACTAAAATGACTTGGCCCTATGGCAAGCATGTCGGCAAGGAATTCCATTATGAACCCCGCACAGTAGCAGCAGAGATCAATGGCTACTTCCTGGAAAGTAAAACAGTGGAAAATCCCACCAAGAAGGGTGAATTCAAGGAATTCAAGAAAGGCGATCTGGTTCCGACCTTTGCCTGGCTGCAGGATGACGGTTCCACCTCATCCGGTTGTTGGGTCTATTGCGGCTCCGTGGGTGAAAAAGGTATCCTGCCCATGCGTCGCGGACAGGCCGATCCGACAGGTCTGGGACTTTATTCCGAATGGGCCTGGTCCTGGCCGGTTAATCGCCGCATCATCTACAACGGCGCTTCGGTTGATTTGAACGGCAAACCCTGGGATCCGACACGTGCTGTCATTACCTGGGATGCCAAAGAAGAAAAATGGAAAGGCGATGTGCCCGATGGAGCCGGCAATCCCGGCAAAGGTCGGCCGCCATTCATTATGAAACCGGACGGCGTGGCCAGCCTTTATGGCCCGGGCCTGGCGGATGGTCCGTTCCCCGAGCATTACGAACCGCTGGAATGCCCGGTTGAGAAGAATCTGCTTTCACCGCAGAAGAACAATCCGGCGATCAAGCGTTTTGATAAAGAAGGTGTCGGCTCCGACATGGATGTGTATTCCGGTGTCGGGACCTGCGATCCAAGGTTCCCCTTTATTTGCTCCACCTATCGGGTCAGTGAACATTGGCAGACCGGTGTTTTAACCCGCTGGTGCCCGTGGCTGGCGGAAATGCAGCCGGGTATGTTCGTGGAAATGAGTGAGGAGCTGGCGAAAATGAGGGGTATTGAAGCCGGAGACCAATGTACGGTAAGTACAGCGCGCGGCAAAGTGGTCTGTACGGCCATTGTGACGCCCCGATTCAAGCCTTTTAATATTGATGGCAATGAAATCCATCAGGTGGGCATACCATGGCACTTCGGCTGGATAACAACCAAGGACAGGGACTATAAAGATGGCGATAAGAAAGCAGAAGTATTTACCACGGGCGATGCGGCAAATCTTTTGACGCCGACGATCGGTGATGCCAACACGATGATACCGGAGAGTAAAGCTTTCATGGCGAATGTTGTAAAGGGGGTGAAGTAAAATGACTGAGAAGATTAAATTATACGATGCTTCAAAATGTACAGCGTGCCGCGGTTGTCAACTGGCCTGCAAGCAATGGAATGGTTTGAAAGCCGGGCAGACGGAACATACCGGCACGTATCAGAATCCGCCTTCTTTGCAGCATAATACTTTCATGATTATTCACTTTCAGGATTATGTAGCATCTGAAGGAAATGCAAAGTGGCTGTTCCGCAAAGAAGCCTGCATGCACTGCACCAACGCAGCCTGCGTGACGGTTTGCCCCAGCGGAGCTCTTTATTACAATAAAGAATTCGGCACGGTGGGTATGGACAGAGAAAAATGTATCGGGTGCAAGGAATGCCTGTCCGCCTGTCCGTTTGAAGTGCCGAAGTACGACAAAAAGACGGAGAAAGTTTTCAAATGCGATATGTGCGAAACAAGACTTACCAACAATCTGACTCCGGCCTGCGTCAAAGCCTGTCCGACCGGCGCCCTCAAGTGGCTGGATAAGGAAGAGGCCGTCAAAACTGCCGAAGCCCGCGTTCAGCAACTGGGCGGCGATGCCAACGTTTACGGCGATAAATTCGTCGGCGGCACGCATATGATGTATGTGCTTCCGGAAAAAGCAGAAGTTTATGATGGAATCCATAAGGATCCCAAGGTGCCATTTTCTCTCACCGTCTGGAAGAGCTGGCTCAAGCCCTTGAGCTTGTTGGCCGCGGGCGGTGTGGTCGGCGGATCAATCCTTCATTACTTCATTCATGGTCCGCATAAACCCCATCCGGAACATTATAGTCAAAACGATAAGAAGCAGGGAGGTGCGTAAAATGAAAAAAGAACTGGTTAAAGTAACTTCAGGATATGAGAGATTCGTTCACTGGATGCTGGCCATCTCCTGCCTTCTTTTATGTTACACCGGATTAGGGATTATGTACAAAGAACTCAACTTTTTAGGTGTCATATTCGGCGGTTTGGCAGGATTGGCCACCGTTCACGACATCATGGCTGTTATCTTTGCTATCTCCTTGGTTTTGGCGATAGCGATGTGGTGGAAAGAAGCGGGACTGTTTGTTTTCCCCGAAGACTGGGAATGGATTAAGGCCGCGGGCGGTTACCTGTGGCACTTGGATCATGTTCCGGAGACCGGCAAATACAATCCCGGCCAGAAGGCATTCTTCCTGACAGTGGCGTTATGCGGTTTAATGATGGTTTGCACCGGCTTTTTCATGTGGTATCCCACCATATTACCGGTGGCATTGATGGATTGGGTCTATGTCCTGCATGTGCTGGGCTTTGTGGTCATCTTCGCGTTTTTCTTTGTTCACCTTTACCTGGGCACAATCGGTAATCCCGGTTCTGTTTCAGCGATGATCAGTGGTAAGATGGAGTTACCGGTCTTGAGAATGCTGCATCCGAAATGGGTCAAAGAAATGGAGCATGAAGGCAAGCTCATGGTATCTGAAGAAGAGAAGTAGGAAATAGAAACGCATTATTCAAAAATTGAGGGGCTTGCAGACTAAAATCGGCAAGCCCCTTTTCATTGAATTTGTCAAAGCCCGCATAATATCAGGCGGAAAATTCGGCTAGAAATGATCTTTCTGCTTCGTAGGTTCCGATCAGTATCAGTTCTTCTCCCTTGCCAAGTTTGATGGTCGGTTCCGGATTAATATAAGTCTTTCCTGTCTTGACGATGGCTATTATCGTGCAGCCTGTTTTTTTCCGGATGCCTGAATCCATCAGCGTTTTTCCAAAAAGTGTTTTCGGCGTCGGAAGATGGAAGATATTCAGACCTTCCGCCAGCAGCATCGTTTCCTCGTTGATCAGAAAATTAAATATTGTGTTGGCGCCGAGCGACGCGTAAGACATGACAAAATCAGCGCCGGCGCGGTGAAGCGTGGAAACATTACGGTCTTCGCTGGCGCGGCTGAGAATCTGCATATCCGGCCGCAGGCTTCTCAAATATTTTGTCAGATAGATATTCGTCGCGTCATCGTGCGATGTGATAATGGCGGCCGGCGCTTTTTCAAACCAGGCCTTTTCCAGGGTGTGAATATCGGCCGCGTCGCCGAATACAAAATGAGAGCCGCTTTCACTTTTTCTCCGGTTTTTTTCAATGATAAGATAAGGGATCTCGTGCTGCTGAAAACGCGCTGCCACCGCCAGCCCGACTCTCCCTCCGCCGACAATGATGACCGGATCACCGGCTATTTTACATATATGATAGAAAGAATAAACCTCGTCATATTGCGTGAGGGAGGCTTCCAGTCCCGCCAAGACAAGAACGCTTGTCCGTTCAATAATATAATCCGGTTCGGGAATAATGAATTTGCCTCGTTCCCAAATCCCGATTACCGTCAATCCGAACGTCTCCCGCAATTTGCTCTGAGCCAGGGTTTTCCCGACGAGCGGTGTTCCCATCGCCGGCGATTGCGCGATAACAAATTCTTTGTATCTGTTGATAATATTGGATTTGCATTCACCGGCGACTGTCCATGCCGCCAGAGAGCTGCCCATGATATCGTAGAGCTGCAGAACCAGAGAGCTTCCTGCCAGTTGGAGAATATCCACGGAGTGCGGTGATTCCGCTGTCGTGATGATGGGGATATGTTCAAAATCTTCCCGCAGAGTTAACGTAATATTTGTATTCACCTGATCACTGTTCGATGCCACGACCAGAGCGGCGTTTTGCGCGCGCATCTTGGTATATGTTTGCGGATCGTCAATATTACCCAGGGCAACCTTGATGCCTTTATCATACAGGTCAAGCGCTTTTGACAAATCTTCGATAATAACGATATAATCCTTTTTATAGCTTTTCAATTTTTCAATCAGTGCCGCGGTAACCGGATCAAAATTGGTTATGATAATGTGGTTCCTGGTATCGCTCGGAAGTTCACGCGGCGCGCGGCTTCTTGCCTGTGCTTCCATCCACGGCGCGAAAAAGAATTTAATAAATATGAAAGGCAGAAGCACCAAAAGAAGAATGACTCCGGACAGGAGAACAACAATGGAGAAAGTCCTGCCGAGATCACTGGTGAAAGTTATATCACCGAATCCCAGCGTGGACATGACCACCATAGTCCAGTAGAAACCGGTGATCCAGGAATGCTCCTGTCCCTCCATCGCCATGATATAATGGAACAAAATGCTGTAGGTGGTAATCAGCGCTATAATGACGAGAAGATACTTTACCAGCAGACGGATATTGGCTTTGATTGTTTTGCTTTCGACAAATGAACTGACGACAGCGGGTAAAAATTTCATAGGAATGGTATCCTTGTATAATAACAGTTTTTCATTGATTTCGTTTAGTGTCCGTTAAAGTATAGAAATTACGATTATGCGTGTCAATTAAAAATGATTAAGGGTAAAGGGTGACGAATTTTTTGTTTAATTCAGAATGATATTCTGCAAAGCTTTCTCAATATCAGCATATTTAAATTTAAATCCGGCGTCAAGCAGCCGGCGGGGAATAACCCGCTGGCCTTCCAGCAAAACAGAACCGAATTCGCCAAGAATCAATTTAATCATAAAGCCCGGCGCCGGCATGAAAGACGGCCGGTGTAAAACTCTACCAATGGCCTTGCCTAAGTCGGCATTACGCACCGGTTGAGGCGAACAAAGATTTACAGCACCGTTTATTTCCGGATGTTGGAGTAAAAAGCCGAACGCTTCAGACAGGTCTTGCATATGCACCCAGGAAAACCACTGCCTGCCGCTGCCCAATGGCCCGCCCAGGAAAAATTTGAACAGGGGAATCATCTGCCCTAGCGCACCGCCGTTTTTTCCCAGCACAATACCGAAGCGTGTAATGACGATTCGCGCTCCTTTTTCTTTCGCGCGCAGAGCCTCCTGTTCCCAGTCATAAGCCAGCCGAGCCAGAAAATCATTGCCCGCTGCGGAGTTTTCGGTGAGGTCTTCATCCTGATGAAAACCGTAATAGCCGACTGCCGACGTACTGAAGAGCGTTATCCTGCCGGCGTCCGCCGGCAAAGCATCAACGAGATTACGGGTTGTTTCAATACGGCTGTCACGTAGAATTTTCTTTTGCTCAGGTGTCCAGCGGCTGAAGATGGACGCTCCGGCCAGGTTAATGATCACATCGTGTTCTTTGACGGCGTCCTGCCATTTCCCCTTCACCGTCGGATTACCGTCAAGGTAGGCGAGGCCGTTCAATTTTAATGCGGGATCTCCGGAGGAAGGAGTGAGAATTGTAACATTATGACCTTCGGAAATAAATTTTTTTGTCAGAGATGTTCCGACAAATCCCGTGCCGCCCGTCATGAAGATGTTCATGATCATCCTCCTTGCTTTTTAGAGAGTTTTAAAAAAGGCTTCACCAATGGTTTACTTGCCGTCGCCAATCAGCGGTAATAATTTTTTTACCTTAAAATAGATGAGAAACTTTGATTCCGTTCCGTATTTGCTCCCTGTTCCCTTGTCTCTTTTACGACGGATTTTCTCAATCAGCGGGCTGTCTTTTTCTTCGTGCGTTTTCGTCAGATATAATCTGTGTCCCTTGTAGGAACCTTCTTCTTTAAAAAGGTATATCGCGGAGGGATTTTTTCCCAGATTGGAATGCGTCAGACGGTCGGAGGCTATAAACACAACGGTCTTTTCATCCATAAAATGCGGCCTTCCATAAATGGCGGCGTTAACCTTTCCTTTATCATCGGCGGTGGATAGCACACCGATACCGCAGGTATTTTCGAAATAATCTTGAAGCTTCATACTTCCTCCTTTAAAATTCAAACCTTTTAAGGTAAATTAAATCATCTTCAGAAGATTGTAAAGAGAAAGGGAAAATAAAAAATGAAAAAAATATGCATAGTCGTCGTGCTGTTTTTGGCCGGTTGTGTGAGTGTGCCGGAAAATATTACACCCGTTGATAACTTTAGTCTCGAACGGTATCTTGGTAAGTGGTACGAAATCGCGCGATTGGATCATTCCTTCGAAAGAGGACTAAGCTCGGTCAGTGCCGAATACAGTCTGCGTCCCGATGGCGGAGTAAGGGTTATCAATAGAGGATATTCACAAAAAGAAAAGAAATGGAAAGAAATTGAAGGCAGGGGATATTTTGTTGATCGTAAAAATGCGGGTTTTCTAAAAGTTTCTTTTTTCGGTCCTTTTTACGGTTCCTATGTGGTTTTCGATTTGGACCGTGATCATTATTCTTATTCCCTTGTTTGCGGTCCGGACAAATCTTATTTATGGATTCTGGCGCGCGCACCGCAGTTGGATGAAGGTGTCAAAAAACGTCTGGTGGATAAAGCCGCCGCGCTCGGTTTTGACACCACGAAATTAATTTATGTGTCGCATGATAAGTAGGCATCATCTTTCACATTGAAAAATATTAATGAAAGATGATTTATGCAAATGCATTTTTTTGAATGTGTACGAATCGATGCAATACGCAAAGGACTATAATAACCGACCTTTATTTTTAATAAAGTGGTCATCATTAAAAGAAAGAAAAAAACAAATCTTCGCTGAGCGTCGTTCTTGTGCAACCTGCTGATTTATTTAAGAGGCAAACGACAAAGCACATCCGATACTTCGTTAATCTGTTGAATTATTGATTTCTTCTTTAGACTCAGGTTGTATAAGTTCCTCAACTTGCTGAAATATCATGTTCCCAAATGTCATCATGAGAATCGTTATGAAGATTACCTGGGTCACTATGCCGATGTTCATAAATGAAAGGGACATTGCGCTTGGTATGCTCAAAAAGAGTAATATAGTAATCAAACCGCGCGGTGCGAAGAAGAACAGCGGGCTGAGTGGTATTTGAAGGATCATTTTAAAATATAAAGCGCGCAGCAGGAAGATAATTGCAATCAATATGACGGTTATTTTCAGATTATTGATACTGAACAAATCAGAAAGACGAATGAAGAATCCAAACATTAGAAAAAAGAAAGAGCGCACAATAAAAGTCAGTTCGGCTGCAATATTTTTAAATCCGCTTAAATCATCATTAAAAGTGTCAAAGCTAATTATTTTTTCAGAATGTTTGTTTTTAAATATTTGGTTGTTGTTCATCACCAGTCCAAAAATCAGCACAACGAGTAGTGATGGTAAATGAATAAGTTTTGCTAAAGAGTACACTAAAACAATAACCGTCATTATGAAGACGTATTTTACATGATGATTGATTTTATGAAGCATATATGCAAGCATGGCACTGACAATAATAGAAGTGATTAACGTCAGAACGAGTTCCGCAATAAACCGGAATACTCCCGAAGAAAATGAACCACTGGCTAATAAGATGAAATCAAACGCCAAAATTCCTATGATGTCCGACATGGCACTTTCATAAGTGACAAAGTCACGATCGTTTTGTAATAATCCTACTGCCGAGGGAATGGCAACGGCACTGCTAATCACAGATATAGGAATGATATTTATCAGGAACATTTTTATATCGTAATCAAAATAGTAAACAGCGACATAAGTTAACAGACCCGTAAAGATTAAGAAGAGTAAAATGGCCGAGGATAAGGAACGGATGATCAACGCACTTTTCTCTTTAATGAGCATCAGATCGAGGCTTGCTTCCAATACAATGAGTATCAGACCCAGGGTTCCCATGACGGGGAGGATTCTGCTCATGTACGGTATGTGAAGATCGAAGTATTCTGAAATGTAATGAAGCGCCAATCCGGTAATAATAAGCATGAGCACGCTGGGGATCTTTGTGTGCTTTGACGTGATATCAAAAAAATATGCTAGAAGTACCATCAGACAGAAACCTATTAAAATATAGTAAGTCATTATGAAA
>DJVN01000073.1:12903-14595 GCA_002441205.1 Syntrophaceae bacterium UBA6255
AAATAGTTCTTTGGGTTTGTAATGATAGAATAATTAAAATAATAAAAAACATTTTAAGGAATAAACTCAGGCAGAGCCGGACTATGTAATGATTCAATGGCCTGGCATTCTTCCGTTTTTGAAGGTTATGGCAATGTTTACTATAATTAAAGGAGGCATTTGATATGAAACTTCATACACTATTATTAATGTTTGTGTTGGCAATGATAGTCGCCTTTACCACTTTAAATTGGACAGCATTTATCACACCAACCGCATTGTCGCTGGGCTTTACCCATATTCAAATGCCCTTAGGCTTGGTCATGCTTGGATTAATGCTGTTTCTTTTAGTTATATTTCTCTTTTTTGTGACATATATGCAAACACTGTCAATACTTGAAGTCCGTAATCATTCGCGAGAATTGAAAATCTATAAAGAGCTTGCTGACAAGGCGGAGGTTTCACGTTTTACCGAATTGCGCACATATTTAGAGAACAAACTGTCTGAACACGAAAATCTTCATATGGTATGTAAATCTGAAATAATTGCAAAAATTGAGCAAACCGGGAATGATCTCAAAACATTGATGGAAGAGACCGGTAATACGCTTGCCGCCTATATTGGTGAGATGGATGATCGTATGGAAAACAAAAACCAGGAAGGCAACAAAACATAATTTTAAAACGGAATATAGAAAATTTAGTATAAATATAAAAAAAGTCGTCAGGATAGTTGCCGAAAACTCGGTGAATATTTAAAAGATCTCGTCAAAAAAAATTACAATTGATAGAAGCATAATTCAAAAGGGATGAGATTCGAAATTTATCCCTGTTCTTTTTGTATAAAAACCGCTTGCGTCGGATAAGCGAAGACAATTCCTTCATCGGCAAAGCGGCGGAATATTTCCAGATTGATGGCTTCCTGAGTATCCATATAAATTTTGAAGTCCTGTGAGGCCACATGATAAACCACCTCGTAATTCAAGGAATACTCTCCGTATTCCTTGAAATGGACACGATCGAAGCGTGCCTTTTCCTGTCGTTCGATGATTTCCGCAACAATATTTTTTATGGCTTTTAGTTTTTCCAGCGATGTCTGATAAACGACGCCGAAACTGAAAACGACGCGACGTGCCGACATCCGTTTAAAGTTGCGAATGCGGCTTTTCAGAAGATCATTGTTGGAAAAAATAAGTTGTTCTCCGCTGAGACTTCGGATTCTCGTTGTCTTGATTCCGATGTGCTCGATGGTTCCGGCCATCGTATCCACCACCACAAAATCACCGATGACAAACGGTTTGTCCAGAACGATAGAAAGCGACGCCAGTAAATCTCCCAGGATATTCTGCACGGCCAGCGCCACAGCAACGCCGCCGATTCCCAGTCCGGCGACAAGCCCTGTAATGTTGACTCCGAGATTGTCAAGAACCAGAAGGAGAATAATAATCCACAATACGAAACGCGCCACAAATCCTAAAAATGTTACGGTTGTCTTGCTGGAGACATCTTCTTCCGAACGTTTCTTGCTTATATTGCCAAAAGCGAAAGAAATTCCCGCGCCGCCCCAGAATCCGCCCTGCAATATGAGTGCGAGAACAATAATTTTTTCCCATATCGCAGAAACGGAGGGCTTAAAAACGAGCGCGTAGGAAGCAAAATAAGCCGAGACGATAATCAGAATGAAAAGCTTTGTTTGTTTAAGCATGATAACGA
>DJVN01000204.1:0-16848 GCA_002441205.1 Syntrophaceae bacterium UBA6255
TTGTTTTTCGGTAAATCAACACCTGAAATTCGTGCCACCTATAAACCTCCTGAATATAAAAAACTAACCCTGTCGTTGTTTATGCTTTGGATTTTCACAAATCACCCGCAAAACGCCTTTGCGTTTGACGATTTTGCATTTCTCACATATTTTTTTTACCGATGATCTTACCTTCACGATTTTAACTCCTCATCTTCAGTAAATAAATTTACTTCGTCCTGTATGTAATTCTGCCCCGGGTCAAATCATACGGAGAAAGTTCAACGGTAACCTTATCACCCGGCAGTATCTTGATAAAATGCATCCGCATCTTACCGGATATGTGAGCCAGCACCTTGTGTCCGTTGTCCAGTTCCACCCGGAACATGGCATTGGGCAGGGGTTCAATGACTCTACCTTCGACTTCTATTGCTTCCTCTTTGGCCATACAGTTTCTTCGCTACTGTTAAAAGTTACCCGGTCTCCTGCCGGACAAAAAATCAATTCAATTTACTTAATATATCCGGACCGTTCTCCGTAATCGCTATCGAGTGTTCAAAATGCGCCGACAAACTTCCATCTTTCGTAACGACTGTCCAACCATCCGGTAATACCTTAACGTTGTATTCTCCCTCATTAACCATTGGCTCAATGGCCAGGATCATTCCCTTCTTCAGTTCAATGCCGCGTCCTTTTTCACCGAAATTGGGAATCTGTGGCTCTTCATGAAGGTTTCTGCCTATCCCGTGGCCAACAAAGTCGCGAACCACTGAAAAGCCGGCGCTTTCCACCATGTTTTGAACAGCTGCAGATACATCGCCGAGTCTATTGCCTTCTGTGGCCTGCTCTATACCGGCATATAAACTTTGCTCGGTAACCTGCATGAGCCTTAAAGCTTTCTCAGCCACTTTGCCAACCGGCAGCGTTATCGCTGAATCACCATAAAAGCCCTGATAATAAATGCCAAAATCCAAACCGACAATGTCACCTTCCCGCAATACGCGTTTGGAAGGCATTCCATGCACAACTTCTTCATTTATCGATATGCAAAGAGAATGCGGATAACCCCGATAACCTTTAAATGCCGGTTTGGCTCCTCGTTTTTCCGCTATCTCTTCGGCAAATTTATCCAGATCCTTTGTTTTCACGCCAGCTCTGATTTTTTCTCTAAGTCTGCTTAAGACCTCTGCAACAATGCGATTACTCGCTCTTGCTTTTTCAATCTCATCCGGAAGCCTGAGGATAATTCCCATGATGAATATCTTCCGTTATCTTCTACGGGCAATATGGCCCTTTTTCATAAATCCTTCGTATTGCCTGGTTAGCAAATGCGACTCAATCTGACTTGCCGTATCCATCGCCACACCGACAACAATCAACAGTGCCGTCCCGCCAAAATAAAAAGGAACATCTAATTGAGCAATCAAAACACTGGGCAGCACACAAATGATGGAGACATAAATCGCTCCGCTAAAAGTCAGTTTTTCCAATACGTTTTCAATATATTCCGCGGTTTTTTTCCCGGGCCTGATTCCCGGAACGTAACCGCCGTATTTTTTCATGTTTTCAGCAACATCATCCGGCTTGAACGTAACCGCCGTATAAAAAAAGCAAAAGAAGAAGATAAACGCCACATAGAGTGCTTCATAAGCCAACCTTCCAGGAACCAAATACGCAGCAATGTCTTTCATCCAGGTCTGCGGAGCAAAATTGGCAATCGTTGCCGGAAACATGATCACTGATGAAGCGAAAATCGGAGGAATGACGCCTGACGTATTCACTTTCAAAGGCAGATGAGTTGTCTGCCCCCCATACATTTTACGTCCCACCACTCTTTTCGCATATTGCACGGGAATACGGCGCTGTCCGCCTTCAACAAAAACGATTGCACCGACAACCAACACCATTAAAGCGGTAATCAATAAAATCACCAATACTCCCAGTTCACCGGCTGTCGCCAATCTGAATGTATTGCCGATGGCTGCCGGTATCCGGCAAACAATACCTGCAAAAATGATCAGCGAGATACCGTTGCCGATGCCTTTTTCTGTGATGACCTCGCCCAGCCACATAATGAAACACGTACCGGAGGTAAGTGTTATCATCGTCATGAGAACAAAACCGATACCGGGCTGTAAAACAATCGGCGCTCCGGAAGGACCGGCCATCTGCTGCAAACCGAAAGCAATACCGAAACCCTGAATCATACTTAAAAGAACTGTTCCGTAGCGAGTGTATTGCGTGATCTTCCTTCTGCCTGACTCTCCTTCCTTGGAAAGTCTTTCCAGATGAGGAATCGCAATAGTCAGCAGCTGCAAAATAATCGAAGCGCTGATATAGGGCATAATGCCCAGAGCAAAAATAGAAAAATTGCTGAACGCTCCACCGGCAAACATATCCATCAGACCGAACAATGACCCCTTGGCATGCTCAAAATAGGCCAAGAGAGCAACATTATCAATTCCTGGCGTTGGAATATAAACGCCAATGCGATAAACACCCAAAAGAAGGATGGTGAATAAAATCCTTCTTTGCAGTTCCGGAATTTTGGATACACTGCCCAGCCCTTCTAACAACTTATATGACCTCTTCGACTGAACCGCCTGCAGCGGTAATTTTATTTTTCGCGGCCTGGCTGATTTTGGTAACTTTTAAAGTGACAGGAAAATCAATTTCTCCCTTGGCCAGAATTTTAATATTGCTTCCTTCTTTTTTGACAATACCGTTTTGCACGAGAGCCGCTTCATCAATCACTGCACCTTTGCTGAATTTACGGCATAAATCCAGTATATTTACGGCAATATATTGCTCCCGGAAAGGATTACGAAAACCCCTCTTGGGCAGTCGGCGGGACATCGGCATTTGTCCACCTTCAAAACCAACCCTGACTTTTCCGCCGGAACGAGCCTTTTGCCCCTTATGGCCTTTACCGGACGTGCCTCCATGACCGGAAGCATTTCCGCGTCCCACGCGTTTACGTTTTTTTGTAGCACCGGCTGGAGCGTTTAACGAACCCAAATTCATATTTTACCCCTTTGACACTTCCACGGAAACCAGATGAATCACTTTATTGATCATCCCGCGTATCTGCGGGGTATCCGCTAACGTTACGGTTTGATTTAATTTGTTCAGCCCCATCCCCTTTAAAACTTTTCTTTGTTTCTCGGGTCGGCCGATTACACTTTTCACTTTTGTGATTTTCAGTAATTTACTCACGCTACGTTACCTCTTCGTATAATTGGCAGATCTATTTGCCTCTCTGCGCCGCAATTTCCTCAGGATTTTTCAACTGACAAAGCCCTTCCACCGTGGCCTTCACCAGGTTATGCGGATTATGAGACCCCAGACATTTAGTCAAAATATTATGGACACCGGCTACTTCCAGTACCGCTCGCACAGCGCCGCCGGCAATCAAACCTGTTCCTTCTGAAGCTGGCTTTAACAAGACCTTACCTGCGCCATAACGGCCTATGACTTCATAAGGAATGGTCCTTTCCACAATGGCCACCTTCACCATATTCTTTTTGGCCATATCCATGCCCTTGCGAATCGCTTCGGGAACTTCATGAGCTTTACCCAAACCCGTTCCAATCATACCCTTGCCATCGCCGACAACAACAATGGCGCTGAAACGGAAACGCCTGCCGCCCTTGACAACTTTTGCCGTTCTGTTAATGGCAACAACCCTGTCAAGGAGTTCCATATCTTTCATTTCTTTCTTATCCAAAGATTCTTCCCTTTATGACTGTTTTATTTAATAAAGTTAAAATTTAAGACCACTTTCACGAGCCGATTCAGCCAATGCCTTAACACGGCCATGGTAGAGAAACCTTCCTCGATCAAAAACGACCTTGTCAATTCCCTTGGCTTTTAACCTCTCAGCAATTAATTTGCCCACTTCCCTGGCCACATCCACCTTCTTTTTATCTTTGATATTCTGAGCTAGTTCTTTGCAAAGAGTAGAGGCTGTTGCCAGAGTATTTGCTGTCGTATCATTAATGGCTTGAACGTAAATATGCCTGTCACTTCGGAATACACAAAGGCGCGGCCGTTCCTCAGTTCCTGTAAGTTTAGCCCTTGTTCTTTTTTCTCTTTTTGCTCTGATCTTTAAAGTTTTTCTGGAAGCCAATGTTCTACCTCTTTACGGCAATATAAAATTTTATTATGCAGTTGCCGACTTACCGGCTTTACGTTTAATATATTCGCCAACGTACTTAATTCCCTTTCCTTTGTAGGGCTCCGGTTTTCTTAAAGCCCTGATTTCCGCGGCAACTCTGCCAACCAATTCTTTATCAATACCGGAAACGATTATATTAACCTGTTTATCCACTTTTACGTCTATCCCTTTGGGAATATTGTATTGGACCGGGCTGGAAAAACCCAAAACGAGTTTTAGACTTTTGTCAGCCAACTCAGCTCGATAACCCACACCGGATATTTCCAGTTTTTTTTCAAAACCCGTGGTGACACCTTTTACCATATTGTCTATAAGAGTTCTCGTCAAACCATGGGAGGCACGTAATGCTATTTCTTCTGACTGTCTTTCGACCGTTATGTTACCATCACTCATTTTGATGGTAATCCCTTCCGGCAATTTCGAAGAAAGAGTCCCTTTGGGTCCTTCCACTTTAACCACATCGGCGCCCTGGCTAATTTTGACATTTTTGGGGAAACTTATTATTTTTTTACCTATTCTGGACATGAACCACAGCTCCTGCTTTTATCTTTCCAAGTTACCAAACGTTACAAAGAATTTCTCCACCGACATTTAATTCCCGGGCTTCCGCATCAGTAATGACGCCTTTGGACGTCGAAAGGATTGAAATTCCCAGCCCATTGAGAACGTTAGGAATGTTGTCTGAGGTCACATAAACTCTACGGCCCGGTTTGCTGACCCTTTTAATATCCGTAATGACGGTGCGTTTGGCATCCGGGTATTTGAGAATTATTTCCAGCGCCTGTCGTCCTTTTTCACTTTTCACCTTGTCATAGTTACTAATATACCCTGTTTTCTTTAATACTTTGGCGATATTAATATTTATCTGGGACATGCCGACATTTACCTTCTTGAAACGAGCCTTATTGGCGTTTCTGATTCTGGTTAACATATCGGCAATAGGATCTGTCATCCCCATGCTTTTTCTCCTTAGACTAAAATTACCAACTCGATTTTATTACCCCGGGAAGTTCTCCCTGCAGGGAAAGTTTACGCAAACAAATTCTGCACATATCAAATTTTCTGTAATAGGCTCGCGGTCTTCCGCAAAGAGGGCAGCGATTATATTCTCTTACCGAAAATTTTTTCTCTCTTTTCGCTTTCGCGATTAACGACTTTTTTGCCACGCCAAATCCTCCGGGGCTGTTAATTTATTGTTTGAAAGGAACACCCATCATTTTCAGCAAAAATCTTGCTTCCGAGTCGGTCTTCGCCGTGGTGACGATGGTAATGTTCATCCCTCTGATTTTTTCCACCTTATCGTATTCGATCTCAGGGAAAATAATCTGTTCCTGCAACCCGATGGAAAAATTTCCCCTGCCGTCAAACGCATTGGCTGATATACCGCGAAAGTCTCTGACCTTGGGCAGAGCGGCATTAACCAGACGATCGAAAAACTCGTACATGATTTTTTTTCTTAAGGTAACCGAACAGCCGATAGGCATCCCCTGCCTCAGCTTAAACGTCGCAATGGATTTCTTTGCTTTGTTTACAATTGGTTTCTGACCCGTAATCGCGGCCAGTTCCTGCACGGCACCGTCAATAATTTTTACATTTTGAATGGCTTCGCCCAGACCCATGTTGATGACAATCTTTTCCATCTTGGGCACCTGCATCGGATTCTTATAATTGAATTCGTTTACCAGAGCCGGAACTACCGTTTTCAAATAATAGTCTTTTAATCTTGCCATTTTATTTAACCCACATTAAATAACTTCTTTGCATTTACTGCAGATGCGAACTTTTTTACCGTCTTCAAGCGTTTTGTTTTGTATCCTTACGGACTTATTACATTTATTACAGAACAACCCGGCATTGGATACGTGAATAGAGCCCTCTTTTTCCACAATGCCACCCTTGGATTTCTGATCGGGTCTTGTATGTTTCTTGATGATATTAACCTTCTCTACCACTATCCTGTTTTTTTCAGGAATCACCGTTAACACTTTACCGGTTTTACCCTTATCCTTCCCGGTAAGCACTTTAACCATATCCCCTTTTTTTATCTTGTTTAAACTCATTTTTCCCCTCTGCGAAACATTGATTACAAAACTTCAGGAGCCAGAGATATAATTTTCATGAACTGTCTCGCTCTTAATTCACGGGCAACAGGCCCAAAAATGCGTGTTCCGATCGGTTCCATTTGATTGGAAATTAAAACCGCTGAGTTATCATCAAACTTCAGATAAGAACCGTCCGGCCTTCTTACTTCCTTCACCGTGCGCACGATAACTGCTTTGATCACATCGCCTTTTTTGACCTTGGAATTGGGAATCGCTTCCTTGACGGAAACCACGATCACATCGCCCAAACTCGCGTAACGCCGTTTGGAGCCTCCCAAAACCTTAATGCACGCGACTTTTTTTGCGCCGGAATTATCCGCGACATTTAGTATGGTCTGCATCTGAATCATAAAAAAATCCTCTTCAAACTGGATTGCTCGAACAAGCCTGCAATCTATTTTGCCTTTTCCAGAATTTCCAGCATCCGCCAGCGTTTTTCTTTGCTTAATGGGCGCGACTCAATAATTAAAACCGTATCACCAAGTTTGCTCTGATTTTGCTCATCATGAGCTTTATATCTGACATGTTTACGCACATATTTGTGAAAAACAGGATGTTTCACAAAACGTTCTGCTCTGACGACAATGGTTTTATCCATCTTGTTGCTTATCACCACGCCCTTGATCGTGCGCTTATTACCTCTTTCAGCCATTTGTTAACTCGCTGCCTCCTTTTCTTTCAACACAGTGTTGACACGGGCAATATCCTTACGCAAGCGCCCCAGCATGACCGTTGATTCCAGTTGCCCTGAAGCATGCCTGATTTTTAACCGAAACAGTTCTTCGC
Source organism: Syntrophaceae bacterium UBA6255 (assembly GCA_002441205.1). Lineage (GTDB taxonomy): Bacteria > Desulfobacterota > Syntrophia > Syntrophales > Smithellaceae > Smithella. The sequence continues at coordinate 7,045 of DJVN01000204.1, forward strand.
TTAATTCAGCGTTTTTTTGTTTGAGCCCGCTGACATCGAGAGCTCTGATTTCTTTAATTTTCATCAGCGATATCCCTCGATAGAAATTTAGTTGCTATGGATAACTTATGGGCTGCCAGACGAAAAGCTTCCTTGGCAACGTCTTTGGAAACACCTTCCATTTCATAAAGAACCGAGCCGGGTTTAACCACTGCCACCCAGCCTTCGGGAGCGCCTTTGCCTTTACCCATCCGGGTTTCAGCGGGTTTTTTCGTTACGGATTTATGAGGGAACACTCTGATCCAGATTCTTCCTCCGCGCTTAACATGACGGGTCATGGCAACGCGCGCGGCTTCAATTTGTCTGGAGGTAATCCAGCCACACTCCGCCGCCTGCAATCCATATTCACCAAAGGCAATCGAACTGCCTCTTGTTGCCTTGCCGCCCATCCGGCCTTTCTGCAACTTTCTGAATTTTACCCTTTTCGGCATTAACATAAAACAAAACTCCCGTTCATCCTATCCACACAAACTCCTGTTCCGCATAGCCGGAAAAACCGGCGGACAGGAATAAATTTATTTTTCATTCTTCGTCGGCAAAACTTCTCCGTGAAAGATAAAAACCTTGACTCCGATTAATCCATAGGCGGTATTGGCCTCGGTGAATCCGTAGTCAATGTCCGCCCGCAGTGTATGGAGAGGCACACGGCCCTCTCTGTACCATTCCGATCGCGACATTTCCGCGCCGCCTAATCTTCCCGAGCAGGCTATTTTGATTCCCTTGGCACCGAATTTCAATGCATAACCGACGCATTTCTTCATCGCCCGACGAAACGCCACTCTTTTTTCCAGCTGCATGGCAACGTTTTCCGCAACCAGCTGAGCGTCCACTTCCGGTTTGCGTACTTCCAGAATATTGATAATAATCTCCGCCTGTGAAAACTTTTCTATTTCCGATTTGAGCTTTTCTATTTCGGATCCTTTTTTCCCGATAATGACGCCAGGCCTCGCTGAATAGATATTAACCTTGGCTTTATTGGCCGCTCTCTCAATTTCAATTTTGGCAATTCCCGCGTGATACAGTTTCTTTTTCAGATACTTCCTGATCTGTAAATCCTCATGAAGCACTTCACTGTACTTTTTGTCGGTATACCATACGGATTGCCACTTCTTAATGTAGCCCAATCGTAATCCTACCGGGTTAACCTTCTGGCCCAAATCCTACCTCCTTAAATTTCGTCCAAAATAACTGTAATATGTGAACTTCTTTTTTTAAATCCCGCCGCTCTTCCCTGTGCTCTGGCACGCCAGCGTTTCAGTGAAGGTCCCTGGTCCACAACTATTTCTTTTACATAAAGAATATTTTCGTCGATGTTCGGGTTCTGGGCGGCATTGGCCACAGCGGATTTCAATACATTGGCAACAATACCGGCAGCATATTTTCTGGTGTAAAGAAGAATATTGCGCGCTTCCTGTATCTTTTTTCCTCTGATCAAATCAGCCACAAGTCTTACTTTTTGCGGCGACATTCTTATATATCTTGCAACTGCTTTTGCTTCCATATTCATTAACTCCAAACCTTACCCAGCACGATCTCCAAATATTTAAGTCGTAACCTTTGTCTTGCGATCACCGGAATGCGAAAAGAAAACTCTGGTCGGCGCAAATTCACCAAGCTTGTGCCCCACCATGTTTTCTGTCACGTAAACCGGTATGAATTTCTTTCCGTTATGCACGGCAAACGTGTAGCCTATCAGCTCCGGTGTAATGGTTGAACGCCGCGACCATGTCTTGATGACATTCTTGGTTCCCTCGGCTTCCATTCTTCTGATTTTAGCCAGCAACCTTTCTTCAATATACGGACCTTTTTTGATCGAGCGTGCCACGCTTATTTACCTCTTCTCTTAATAATGTATTTGTCAGTTCTCTTGTTTTTTCTCGTTTTATGACCCTTCGTCGGTATGCCCCATGGCGTACAGGGATGTCGTCCGCCGGAAGACTTGCCTTCGCCACCACCCATCGGATGATCCACCGGATTCATGACGACACCGCGCACATGGGGTTTTTTGCCCAGCCAGCGTTTTCTTCCGGCCTTGCCAATACTGATATTTTCATGGTCGTTGTTCCCCACCTGTCCGATCGTCGCCATGCATTCAATAAATACTTTGCGCACTTCACCGGATGGAAGACGAACCTGCGCGTAATCTCCCTCTTTGGCCATGAGTTGACCGTACGCTCCGGCTGATCTGATCAATTGTCCGCCACGGCCAACTTTTAATTCCACATTATGAATTAACGATCCCAAAGGAATATACTTCAAGGGAACAGCATTGCCCGGTTTAATATCCGCTTTTTCACCACTGTACAAAACATCACCGACATTGACCTGAGCCGGAGCAACAATATATCTTTTTTCGCCATCCCGGTAATTCAACAGTGCGATTCTTGCCGTTCTGTTCGGATCATATTCAATCGTGGCAACTTTGGCCGGGATGTCCGCTTTGTTGCGGCAAAAGTCAATCATTCTGTATTTTTGTTTATGACCACCGCCAATATGACGCGCCGTGACTCTTCCATAACTATTACGGCCACCTTTTTTCTTAAGAGGTTTCAACAGCCCTTTAACCGGCTCTGCAGATGTAATTTCCGCAAAATCTGAAACGCTTTGAAATCGTCTACCCGGTGATGTCGGTTTATACTTAATAATTCCCATTCTTCTAATCCTTAAACCAGTTCTTATACGCCTTCAGCGAACTCAATGCTGTTGCCCGCAGCTAAAGTCACCACAGCTTTTTTCCAAGAACTTTTTTGACCTATCGTCCTTCCCATTCTCTTCTTTTTTCCCAAAACATGCATAACGCGAACCTCGACAACTTTTACCTTAAAAAATTTTTCAATCGCGTTCGTTATTTCAACTTTGTTCGCTTTACGATCGACTTCAAAAAAATATTTATTCGATGCATCCCGTGCTGCAGTGCTCTTTTCCGTGACCAGTATTCTTTTAACGACTTTATTTAGTTCCATTATACCAGCAATGCTCCCTCAATCTTTTTTACAGAGGGTTCGAGAAGGATTAAATGTTCATGGTTCAGAATATCATAAACGTTAATGCCCTCCGACCTGATCATTTTGACGTTTTTTAAATTGCGTGACGACTTCAATAAAACCTCATTATTATCATCCAAAACAAAAAGAGCCTTTTTCAGTTCAAAAAGATCAAAAACATTTTTAAATGTTTTCGTACTGATCTTCTCCATGGGGAAATCTTTCAGTATCAGCATCTTATTGTCTTTGAATTTCATGCTCAAGGCGGATATCAAAGCTTTCTTACGCATTTTTTTCGGCATGCTGTAAGAGTAGTCCCGGGGATGAGGACCGAAAACAGTCCCGCCACTTCTCCAAATAGGAGATCGCGATGTTCCAGCTCTGGCTCGGCCTGTACCTTTTTGACGCCATGGCTTTTTACCGCCACCGCTGATATCGCTTCTGGTTTTCGTGGAAGCCGTACCGGAGCGCTTTGCAGCCCGCTGCATTTTAACCACATCGTACATGACTGCTTCGTTGACATCAGCGCTAAACACTGCATCATTCAAGTCAACTTCAGCAACTTTCTTTTTTTCAATATTAAAAACATCCGCAACTGCCATGTCCATAACTCCAGATGTGACCTAATCACTATTTTTTCTTAGCTTTTTTAATTAATACAAAACCGTTTTTGCTTCCCGGGACAGCACCCTTCAATAAAAGCAAATTTCTGTCGGAACGAACCTGCCACACCTGCAAATTCTGGATGGTTTTACGAACATTGCCCATCTGACCGCCCATTTTGGTTCCTTTGAAAACACGCGACGGATCAGCGCTGGCGCCAATGGAACCGGGAGCCCGGTGAAACATGGATCCGTGAGTTGCCCTGCCACCACCAAAACCGTGTCTCTTGACAACACCTTGGAACCCTTTTCCTTTCGACGTTCCGACAACGTCAACATAATCGCCCATTTTTAATGTATCAGCGGTAATTTCCTGTCCCACTTCGTATGTTTCAGACAGCACCGGAAATTCTCGTACAACACGGAAAAATCCTCTATTGGCCTTGTTAAAATGACCCTGCAGAGGTTTGGTAACATTTTTTTGCTTAACACGGCCGTAGCCAAGTTGAACGGCATCGTAACCATCTTTCTCCGCGGTTTTCACCTGCAACACAACGGATGGTTCAACCTCAATGGCGGTAACGCCAACGGCCGAGCCGTCATCCGCAAATACCTGAGTCATTCCTAATTTTTTACCAATAATTCCCTTGCTCATCTGATATTCCAATTTTTTAAATAAACATTAAAATATTTAATTGAAAGATGGCAATGATTGATGCCATCTTTCAAAATACTATAAATACGCCTACGCTTTTATTTCCACATCCACTCCAGCGGAGAGATCCAGTTTCATCAAAGCATCCACTGTCGCCTGAGTAGGCCCGACGATGTCAACTAATCTTTTATGTGTTCTGATTTCAAACTGTTCGCGAGATTTCTTGTCCACATGAGGTGAGCGATTCACGCAGTATTTATTGATTTCCGTAGGAATAGGAATGGGACCGGCAACACGCGCACCTGTTTTCTTTGCCGTTTCCACGATTTCCTCTACGGAACGATCCAACAGTTTATAATCGTAAGCTTTGAGACGAATTCTAATCTTTTGTTCTTTCATTAGTAAAGTAACCTATTCCCTATTCAATGACCTTGCTTACGACTCCGGCGCCAACGGTTCTTCCACCTTCACGAATAGCGAATCTCAGCTGCTCTTCCATCGCGATCGGTGTAATCAACTCTATCGACATTTTGACATTATCTCCGGGCATAACCATTTCCACACCTTCAGGAAGGGTGGCAACACCCGTCACGTCCGTTGTCCGGAAATAGAACTGGGGACGGTAACCGGAGAAGAACGGGGTGTGACGACCGCCTTCTTCCTTGGTCAGAACGTAAACAGCCGCTTCAAATTTGGTATGAGGCGTAATGGAGGCGGGCTTGGCCACAACCTGTCCTCTTTCCACTTCTTCTCTCTTGATACCGCGAATCAACAAACCAACGTCATCGCCGGCGCGGCCTTCATCCAGAGTCTTGCGGAACATTTCGACACCGGTCACAACCGTCTTAATCGTCGGCCTGATGCCGATGATTTCCACTTCCTCGCCTACCTTGACAATACCACGGTCGACTCTTCCGGTAACAACCGTACCACGGCCGGAAATGGTGAAAACGTCGCCAACCGGCATGAGGAAAGGTTTGTCGGTATCGCGTTTGGGCTCAGGAATATAATCATCAACGGCTTTCATCAATTCCTCAATGCTTTTCACATCGGGAGAATTGGCATCCTCGGCTTCCAGAGCTTTCAATGCCGAACCACGAATAATGGGAATGTCATCGCCGGGAAATTCATAGGCAGTCAAGAGCTCTCTGAGTTCGAGCTCAACCAGATCCAGAAGCTCGGGATCGTCAACCAGATCAACTTTATTAAGATAAACGACGATATAAGGAACCTGCACCTGACGGGCAAGGAGAATATGTTCACGGGTCTGAGGCATCGGACCATCGGAGGCGGCCACAACCAGAATGGTTCCGTCCATATGGGCGGCGCCGGAAATCATGTTTTTAATATAGTCGGCGTGACCGGGGCAATCCACGTGAGCGTAATGTCTTTTTTCCGTCTCATATTCCACGTGGGAAATATTGATGGTAACGCCGCGTTCTTTTTCTTCCGGAGCATTATCAATAGAATCGAAAGCCCGGAATTCAGCGAAACCTTTTTTTGCCAAATATTTGGTAATGGCGGCTGTCAATGTGGTCTTCCCGTGATCCACGTGACCGATTGTTCCTATATTTAAATGCGGCTTAGTCCTTTCAAATTTTTTCTTTGCCATCTCACCTTTCCTCCTTAACTTTGAATGGTTGGTTTCCTTATCGTTTAATTTATTATTTAGAATTTATAATGAGCGAAGGCTTTGTTTGCCTCGGCCATTTTATGCACAGCTTCTTTTTTCTTAATTGCTCCGCCGCGATTGTTGGCGGCATCCATTAATTCCGCGGCCAGTTTTTCCCGCATGGTTTTTTCCGTGCGTTCCTGAGCATTGGATATCAGCCACCGGATTGCCAGCGCAGTTCGTCTTGCCGGAACAACTTCCGTCGGCACCTGATACGTGGAACCGCCAACGCGCCTCGATTTGACTTCAATCACCGGTTTGACATTGTTGACAGCCTTTTCAAAAAATTCAACCGGCTGCTCTTTGACTCTCTTCTCAATGATATCAAACGCTCCGTAAAGAATACTTTCCGCAACGCTTTTTTTGCCTCTTTTTAGTAAAGAATTAATAAATTTTGCTACCAGTTTATTATTAAACTTGGGATCGGGCAAAATATCTCTTTTTTCGATTTCCCGTCTTCTCGGCATTTAACACTCTCCGTTAACTTGGCTTTTTCGCACCGTACTTTGATCTACCCTGTTTGCGGTCCTGCACTCCTACTGTATCAAGCGTTCCCCGGATAACGTGATATCTGACACCGGGCAGATCCTTGACTCTTCCTCCACGCACCAGAACGACAGAATGCTCCTGGAGATTATGACCGATACCGGGAATGTACGACGTCACTTCATAACCGCTGGTCAGACGAACTCTGGCCACTTTCCTGAGGGCTGAATTCGGCTTCTTGGGTGTCGTTGTGTACACTCTTACGCAAACCCCACGACGTTGCGGCGACCCGGCCAAAGCCGGTGAATTTGTTTTTCTTTTAATTTTTGTTCTGCCTTTGCGAACCAGTTGACTAATTGTCGGCATTTTCCTCCTAAAACATATCGCTGTTCTTAATGGTACTATATCCGGCAGCGAACCGGTGGTACGTACCAGCTCAAATTATATATGTCAAGCAATTTCTGAGCTTTTTTCATTTTATTCTGCATTTACCTGAGTTTCCTCACTGGCAAGCTTTATACCCAGCTTCCTGTACATCACCAGACCCGTTCCGGCGGTAATCAGTCTACCCATGATAACGTTTTCTTTAAGACCTCTTAAATAATCGGTTTTGCCGGAAAGAGCGGCTTCCGTAAGCACCTTGGTTGTTTCCTGGAATGAGGCCGCCGAAATAAAACTCTGAGTGCTCAGAGAGGCTTTAGTGATACCTAGAAGCAGTGGTTCACCGATGGCCGGACGGCCACCCTGTGAAATGATTTTTTCATTTTCTTCCTGGAAGCGATAACGTTCAATTTTTTCATCGGCAATGAACGTTGTATCACCGGGATCCATGACCTTCACTCTGCGCAGCATCTGACGCACTATCACTTCCATATGCTTGTCATTAATCTTCACACCCTGTAAACGATAAACTTCCTGCACTTCGTCAACCAGATATCTGGCCAATTCTTTTTCGCCTTTGATGGAAAGAAGATCATGAGGGTTATTAACACCAGACATCAACGCATCACCGGGCATAACAATATCGCCTTCCTGAACGCTGATATGTTTACCCTTGGCAATAAGGTATTCCTTTTCTTCTCCTATTTCCGGAGTAACAATGATCTTTCGCTTGCCTTTGGCATCCTTACCGTAAGACACAACGCCGCTGATTTCACTAATCACTGCGAAATCCTTGGGTTTACGGGCTTCAAAAAGTTCCGCCACGCGAGGCAGACCACCTGTAATATCCTTGGTTTTTGTTGTTTCCCGCGGTATTTTAGCTATAATATCGCCAGCTTTAACCTGATCCCCTTCAGAAACAACCAGATTAACCCCGACAGACAGAAGATATCTAGCCACAGCATTGGAATCGGCCAATTTAGCTGTTTTACCCTTTTCATCTTTGATAGAAACACGGGGCCTCAAATCTCCCCCCTTAAATTCAACGATGATCTTTCGGGAAAGTCCGGTTACTTCATCAACCTGTTCCTGCATTGTTTTCCCTTCGGTAATATCGTCAAACTTGATCGTTCCGTCCACTTCAGCCAGAATCGGTATGGAGAAAGGATCCCATTCAGCAATCAACTGGCCTTTTTTAACAGAACTGCCATCGGTCACTTTCAGGTGAGCACCGTAAGAAAGGATATATTTACCGCGGCTTCGCTTCTGCTCGTCAAGAACATGGACTTCACCGTTGCGTTTCATGACGACCAGATCGCCTTCTCTTGTTACCACCGTATTCAAATTCACAAACTTAATAAGACCATCGTGACGGGCTTCGAGTGTAGAATGTTCGTCAAATTTCGCTGTTCCACCGATATGAAAAGTTCTCATGGTCAGCTGTGTGCCAGGCTCTCCAATGGATTGTGCGGCAACAATGCCGACCGCTTCACCGATATTAACCAGATGACCGTGAGCCAGATCACGTCCGTAGCACATCGCACAAACGCCATGTTTGGAACGGCAAGTCAGAACGGACCTGATATTAACCCGTTCAATACCGGCATTGTCTATTTTTTCCGCCAAATTTTCATCGATCATCTGGTTGGATTTAACGATAATTTCACCGGTAAATGGATCTTTAACGTCATTGAGAACAACCCGGCCCAGCACGCGTTCACCGGCGGTCTCAATGATTTCACCGCCCTCCATCAGAGCAGAAACGTAAACGCCGTCAACCGTTTCACAATCATGTTCGGTAATAATGCAATCCTGAGCAACATCCACCAATCTTCTGGTTAGATAACCGGAATTGGCTGTTTTTAACGCTGTATCGGCCAAACCTTTGCGAGCACCGTGGGTAGAAATAAAGTACTGTAAAACCGTCAACCCTTCGCGGAAATTGGCGGTAATCNNGCCATCAGTCCGCGCATACCAGCCAACTGCCGGAGCTGTTGTCCTGAACCGCGAGCGCCGGAATCAGCCATCATGTAAATAGGGTTGAAACTTTCGATTTTACGCTTTTTGCCTTCAGCGGCAGCCACTTCTTCGGTGCTGATACCTTTGAGCATTTCAGAGGCTATTTTTTCCGTTGCCTGCGCCCAGATATCGACAACCTTATTATATCGCTCACCGTCGGTAATCAATCCGTCCATGTACTGTCTTTGTATCTTCAAAACATCTTTATCAGCCTGCAGAACAATTTTTTTCTTTTGTTCCGGAATAATCATATTGCTTACAGCAAATGACAGTCCGGAAATCGTTGCATATTTAAAACCTAAATCTTTAAGTCTATCACACAAAAGAATCGTCGTCTTGTCGCCACATAAACGATAACAATGATCGATTAAGTTGGTCAGCTCCTTTTTATTCATTAACTTATTGATCATATCAAAATCAATTTCATGAGGAGCAATTTCTGAAAGGATAATTCGTCCGGCTGTCGTTTCTTTTATCTCGGAATTGATACGCACCTTGATCCGCGCATGCAGATCAATCACGCCGGAATCAACGGCACAGCGTACTTCATCCGGACCGGCAAAAATCATTCCCTCGCCCTTCACGCCGGTTTTGGCCCGGGTCAGATAATAAATGCCCAGAACGATATCCTGGCTGGGAATGATAATCGGANNGCCATCTGGTCTCCGTCAAAATCCGCATTGAAAGCCGTACACACCAGAGGATGCAGCTGGATAGCCTTGCCTTCAATTAATACCGGTTCAAAAGCCTGGATGCCCAGACGATGCAGCGTTGGAGCGCGGTTCAGGATGACCGGGTATTCGCGCACCACTTCATCGAGCGCGTCCCACACTTCAGCCGTTTCTTTCTCCACCATTTTCTTAGCGCTCTTGACGGTGGTGACATATCCCTTTTCCAGCAAACGATTGTAGATAAATGGTTTAAACAATTCGATGGCCATTTTCTTGGGCAGACCGCACTGATGCA
>DJVN01000204.1:16857-25822 GCA_002441205.1 Syntrophaceae bacterium UBA6255
CGAAAACGTCCCTGTTTGCCTTTGAGCATATCGGACAAGGAACGCAGAGGTCTTTTGTTTGTTCCGGTAATCGCCCGGCCACGACGGCCATTGTCAAAAAGAACATCCACCGATTCCTGCAGCATTCGTTTTTCATTTCGGATGATTATTTCCGGCGCGTTTAATTCCTGAAGCCTCTTTAAACGATTATTTCTATTAATGACCCGACGATACAAATCGTTGAGGTCGGATGTGGCAAAACGCCCTCCATCCAGAGGAACCAGAGGACGCAGGTCGGGCGGAATTACCGGCAACACCGTGAGAATCATCCATTCCGGCTTATTGCCGGATTTACGAAGTGCTTCGACCACCTTCAGTCTCTTCACCAGTTTCTTTTTCTTGGTATCGGAAACGGAAGAGATAATCTCCGTACGCAGTTCCTCGTAGAGTTTTTCCAAATCAATTTCTTCCAGCAACTGTCTGATGGCATCTGCGCCAATACCGACTATAAAACCGTCATTCCCGTACTGTTCTTTCGCTTCTTCGTATTCTTCATCCGTCAGCAGGTCTTTTTTCTTCAGCGGCGTACTCTTCGGATCAAGAACGATCCATGATTCAAAATAGAGAACCTTTTCCAGTTCTTTCAGAGAAAGGTCTACCGCATTGCCGATACGGCTGGGAAGACTCTTTAAAAACCAGATATGCGCCACAGGCGTCGCCAGAACAATATGCCCCATCCGTTCACGGCGAACTTTGGACTGAATGACCTCAACCCCGCACTTTTCACAGACCACGCCGCGGTGCTTCATTCTCTTATAACGTCCGCAAAGGCACTCGTAATCCTTGACCGGTCCGAAAATCTTCGCGCAGAAGAGACCGTCTTTCTCCGGCTTGAATGTACGATAATTGATGGTTTCCGGTTTTTTCACTTCGCCATGCGACCAGGAAAGAATTTTCTCCGGTGAAGCAATGGAAATTTGCATGGCGTTAAATTTGACTAGATTTTTTGGTTTTTCAAAATAACTAAAAACGTCTTCCACAAATTTTCTCCTGTGCTTAATAAATATGTGAAATTGCTGAATTGACTATTCTTCGCTTACTTCATCGGTAACAAACTATTTTTTCGTTAACTCAAGTCGTCTGTTTCTTCAATTAATTCCACATCCAATCCAAGTCCCTGGAGTTCTTTAACCAGTACGTTAAAGGATTCCGGCAGACCGGATTCAAAATTATGTTCACCCTTTACGATAGATTCGTAAATTCTGGTTCTCCCCGCCACATCATCGGATTTAACCGTAAGAAATTCCTGAAGCGCGTAAGCCGCGCCATAGGCTTCCATGGCCCAGACTTCCATTTCCCCCAGTCTCTGACCACCAAATTGGGCCTTGCCTCCCAGCGGCTGCTGCGTCACGAGTGAGTAAGGACCAATGGACCGCGCGTGTATCTTATTATCAACCAGATGGTGCAGTTTCATCATATAAATAATACCCACCGTTACTTCCTGATCAAACGGTTCACCGGTTCTGCCGTCAAACAGAAGGGATTGCCCTGTTTCCGGCAATTCAGCTTTTTGTAACATTTCTCTGATTTGTTCTTCCGAGCATCCATCAAACACGGGACTGGCCACAAGCATTCCTTTTTTCAAACGTCCGGCAAATCTTCTGATGTCTTCCGAGGATGCCTGATCAATAAATTTATCAAAATCCGGCGAAGAATATGATTTTTTCAATTCGTTCTTGATATGATTTAAACTTGAATTATGCTCCTCTAATAATTCGTTTAAACCTTCGCCAATTGATTTTGCGGCCCATCCAAGATGCGTTTCCAGAATCTGTCCGACATTCATTCGCGACGGAACGCCCAAGGGGTTCAAAACAATATCCACGGGGGAACCATCGGCAAAATAAGGCATATCTTCCTCAGGAAGAATTCGGGACAAGACACCTTTGTTCCCGTGACGGCCGGCCATCTTATCACCCACGGATAGCCTCCTCTTAATGGCGATATAGACCTTCACCATCTTGATAACACCGGGAGGCAGTTCATCGCTGGCTTTTATCTTATCCATCTTCTCTTCAAAATGGGCATTGATAAAATCAATCTTTCTTTCCAGTGACGCAATGAGATTACTTATCTTTTCCTCCGACCCGTCATCTTCAACAATGGCAATTTCCTTCCAACTGGAGAAAGACAAATCACTCCAGATTTCTTTGGTGATTTTATCGCCTTTCTTTAGAACGGTTTTCTTTTTAGCGTCAGCAATCTTTGTTGCGGCTGTTTTCCCAACAACGAGTTTTGTGATATCTTTTTTAATTGTTTCCGTAAGGATTCGGATCTCATCATCCCTGTCCTTCGTTATCTGCTCGATAGCTTCTGTTTCTATTGCTTTCGATCGGGCATCATTTTCGGCGCCCTTTCTGGTAAATACTTTAGCGTCAATCACTGTTCCTTCAACGCCCGGCGGAACGCGCAGAGACGTGTCGCGCACATCACTGGCCTTTTCTCCGAAGATCGCCCTCAAAAGTTTTTCCTCGGCGGATAACTGAGTTTCGCCTTTCGGTGTGATTTTACCGACCAGAATATCTCCCGGTTTTACCGAAACGCCGATACATACAATACCGCTTTCATCCAGATTCTTTAAAACCTCTTCCCCGACATTGGGGATATCGCGCGTAATCTCCTCTTTACCCAATTTAGTATCACGGGACATTGTTTCAAATTCTTCAATATGAATGGATGTAAAAATATCTTCTTTGACGATTCTTTCACTGACCAGAATCGAGTCCTCGTAGTTGTACCCCCCCCAGGACATGAAGGCCACCATAACATTTCTACCCAGCGCCAGTTCACCGTTATCAATGGCCGGTCCGTCAGCCAATATATCCCTTTTGTGAATACGCTGACCGGCGCTAATGATAGGTTTTTGATTGAAGCAAGTATCCTGATTGGATCTCTGATATTTGGCCAGATTATAAATATCAACGCCGCTGTCTATGCCGTCTTCTTCCATCCGATCCGCCCGGACAATAATTCTCGAAGCGTCAACGCATTCTACGGTACCTGACCTTTTGGCCACTACGACAGCACCGGAATCACGGGCAACAACGGATTCTATCCCTGTGCCAACCACCGGAACTTCCGGACTCATTAAAGGAACCGCCTGTCGCTGCATATTGGATCCCATGAGAGCCCGGTTGGCATCATCATGCTCAAGAAAAGGAATTAACGCCGCTGCTACGCTAACCAGCTGAGTAGGAGATACGTCTATCATTTTAATATCTTCCGGAACAACAGAAATATAGCTGCCGCCTTTTCTGACCGAAATCAACTCCTCAACAAATTTATCATGTTTATTCAAAGGGCGGTCTGCAGAAGCAATAATCTGATTTTCTTCTTCAATGGCCGTAACAAAACGAACATCATCAGAAACGCGTCCATTCCCTACCATTCTGTATGGTGTTTCGATAAAACCAAATTCGTTCACCCTGGCATAAGTGCTTAAAGAAACAATCAACCCAATATTAGGACCTTCAGGCGTTTCTATCGGACAGATACGTCCGTAATGCGTAGGGTGAACATCGCGCACTTCAAAACCGGCTCTTTCCCTTGTTAAACCGCCGGGGCCCAACGCTGACAAACGCCTTTTATGCGTGATCTCCGAAAGGGGATTGGTCTGATCCATAAACTGAGAAAGCTGACTGGAATTAAAGAATTCATTGACGACCGCGGAAACCGGTTTGGCATTGATCAGATCATGCGGCATCATGGTTTCGATATCCTGCAGGCTCATTTTTTCCTTGATCGCCCGTTCCATGCGCACCAGTCCGATGCGATACTGATTCTCAATCAGTTCGCCAACGGAGCGTACTCTGCGATTTCCCAAATGATCGATATCATCAACACTGCAATCTCCCACGCCATTTTTCAAATCAATCAAATATTTTACCGCGGTCAGAATATCTTCATTACTCAATGTCGTGGTATCGGTCGGCACATTCATGTGGAGCTTATAATTCATTTTAGCGCGGCCGACATTGGACAAATCGTAAGTCTCCGGTTCAAAGAAAAGACTTTTGAAGAATTTATCCGCCGTATCCGGTGTGGGGGGATTACTGGGGCGCAAGCGGCGATAAATTTCCATGACCGCGTTTTCAGTGGTATCAATCTTATCCAGCAACAGCGTATCCCTGATGGAAGCATTATCCATATCTTCATCAACGTGAATAACTTTCAATTCTTTGATGCCCTTTTCTTTGATGATTTCCATACAGTTGGCGGGCAATTCCTCATTGCAACGGAAAACAATCTCTCCTTTTTCCTGATCAAGAATATCTTGTGAAGGAATTTTACCCTCTAACTCGCTTTCATTAAACGCTACCCGTTTAATGCCAGCATCCTTCATTCTTTTTATATGGGGTTTTGCAAACTTACGTCCCTTCTTGATTATCACTTCAGAGCTTTTAGTATCTTTCACATCTTCAGGCGCTTTTTGTCCGACAAGGGATTCATCAACCGCGAAGTAAACTTTTTTATTTTCGATGACAACCGTATTGACGTTGTAGAAATAATTCAGAATGAATTCCGTAGAATTTCCCAATGCTTTCAACAAAATGGTAACCGGCATTTTTCTACGCCGGTCAATTCTTACATAAAGAATGTCCTTGGAATCAAACTCCAGATCCAGCCAGGAACCTCTGATCGGAATCACCCGCGCCGAGTAGATTAATTTACCGCTAGCGACAATTTTCCCTTTATCGTGATCAAAAAAGATGCCGGGCGAACGATGCAATTGATTGACAATCACTCGCTCGGTTCCGTTGATGATGAAAGTCCCATTCTCAGTCATTAATGGAATTTCACCAAAGTACACTTCTTGTTCTTTTATATCACGAATTTGCTTTGTTTCAGTTGTTTCTCGATTACTTTTGCCGTCCGTTGAACGATCAACATCGAAAACAACCAGTCTGACCACTATTTTCAACGGAGCGGCATAGGTCATTCCTTTTTGGATACATTCTTTGACATCATATCGGATATCACCCAGTTTATAACTGACAAATTCCAGAGAACATTTCCCGCTGAAATCAGAAATGGGAAATACACCCTTAAAGGCGCCCTGCAAACCGAAATTGCCCCGTTTCGCGGGCACAATTTCCCTCTGGAGGAATTTCTCATAAGATTGTGTCTGAATATCAATTAGATTGGGGATATCCAGTATCTTTTTAACCTGACCAAAATTTTTTCTAAAGTCTCCCATGGCATCCTTACAAATTAATTTTATATTTGGAGGTTGAGTTATTTGATTTCAACGGTTCCGCCCACTTCTTCTATTTTCTTCTTAATGTCGGCGGCTTCATCCTTGGAAACAGCTTCTTTGATGGACTTGGGCACACCTTCCACCAAATCTTTGGCTTCTTTAAGGCCGAGGTTGGTAATAGCGCGAACAACTTTGATGACCTGAATCTTTTCGGCGCCGAATCCCGTGAGAATCGCGTCAAACTCGGTTTTTTCTTCAGCCGGAGCGGCAGAAGCAGCGCCGGGAGCGGCCACAGCCGCCATCATGGGAGCGGCGGCGGAAACTCCGAATTTCTCTTCCAATTCTTTAACCAGAGCGGAAAGCTCCAGCACGGTCATTCCTTCAATAAATTTTACTACATCATCTTTCGTAATTGACATTTTCTTATTCCTTTCTGTATGTTTTATTAATTTAAAGTTTTTTTCTTGTCACAATAGGCATTGAGCACCTGCACAAAGCTTCTCGGAACACCACTTAAAACGGTTACGAACGATGTCGGCACAGCCGCCATCACTGAAACCAGCTTGCCCAAAAGAACCTCTCTGCTGGGTAATTCCGCTAAAACAGTCAAGTCATTTTTCGTTAAAAGCTTCTTGTCCAGCACGCCGACTTTGATTTCCAATTCCGGATTTTTCTTCGCGAAATCAATCAGAATTTTGGCCGGCGCCACGGGGTCTTTATAGCCCAGAACCACGGCGACAGACCACTTGAAATGATCGGTAAGAATACTGAAATCGGTGCCGTCCGAAGCAATTCTCAAAAGAGTATTCTTCACGACCTTCCATTCAGCATTGGACTTGCGCAATTCATTTCTCAAAGCTTCCATTTTTTCGACATTCATGCCGCTGAAGCTTGTCAGAACGCCCATATTCGCTTCTTTGAGTTTCTTTTGCAGCTCGGATACAATCTGCTCTTTAGTTCTCCGATCCAATCTATCAGCCTCCTTTCACATTATTTTTTGAGGCCGGAGAGTCAAGCCACATACAGAATCCCGATACCGGGATTGTTCGACTTACAAATTTCAAGACACCTATAGTACCCTTCAGGGTATTCTTTTTTTTGAAATTTGAGTCTCACAACAAAAAAACGGTAACCTTGCCCAAAATCCGATTCCCGTTTTATAAAAATGATTTACCTTTACAAAAAACAAAGTAATTATTTTCATTTTACGAGTCTCGGCAGGCCTCACTACGTTTAAACTTCCGTACCTGCTGTCTTCGACCTTATAACTTATTACAAACCACTCCCGATTAAATTATACGGCTTTAATATCGAGAGGATCTATTCTCACTCCCACGCCCATCGTGCTGGAAATGGAAATACTTTTAATGTAAGTGCCTTTGCTAGATGCCGGTTTTAATTTAATAATGGTCTCCAGCAAAGCGCTGACATTTTCTCTTAACTTTTCCGCACCGAAAGATACCTTACCCACGGGTGAATGAACAATACCCGCTTTCTCCACGCGAAATTCGACTTTACCCGCTTTCAGTTCTTTAACCGCATTGGCTATTTCAAAAGTTACCGTTCCTACTTTGGGATTGGGCATTAACCCGCGTGGACCCAAAATTTTACCGATTTTTCCAACGGATCCCATCATGTCCGGCGTGGCGATAACACGATCAAACTCCATCCAACCACCCTTGATTTTTTCAATAACGTCATCATTTCCTACCAAATCAGCACCGGCTTCCAGAGCTTCTTTTTCCTTTTCACCCTTGGCAAATACCAAAACTCTTACCGTTTTTCCTAATCCATGCGGCAGGACAACGCTTCCTCGTACCATCTGGTCCGCATGAGCAGGATTAACGCCTAAACGGATTGCCGCATCAACGGTTTCGTCAAATTTTGTTGCGGCTGTTGTTGCAACAATTTCGGTAGCCTCTTTTAGCGAATATCGTTTACCCGGTTCAACTTTGGCTTTTGCCGCCAAGATACGCTTGCCTCTTTTTAACATGATAAAACCTCTTAAATTTATTAACCTGAAATTTCAATTCCCATTGATCTTGCCGTACCGGCAATGATATTTATCGCGCCCTCAATATTTACGGCGTTTAAATCCTTGAATTTTAATTCGGCGATTTCCTTTACCTGCGCTGCCGTGACCGCCCCAACCTTGTCCCTCTTGGGATCACTGGACCCCTTGGCAATTTTAGCCGCTTGCTTGAGCAAAACGGAAACAGGGGGTGTTTTTGTGATAAAAGTAAAGGATCTGTCGGCATAAACGGTAATCACAACGGGAATAATCATGCCTTCCTGGTTCTGCGTCATGGCGTTATAAGCCTTGCAGAATTCCATAATATTGACGCCATGCTGACCCAGTGCCGGACCGATAGGAGGTGATGGAGTCGCTTTCCCCGCCTTGATTTGTAATTTAATGTTCGCGATAATCTTTTTTGCCATGTTGAATCACCCTGATCTATATTTTTTAAATATTTTTATTCCGCCAGTTTTTAAATTACCCCTGTGTCACCTGAATGAAGTCCAATTCCACAGGAGTCGGCCGGCCAAAAATACTTACAATAACCCTGAGCTTGCTTTTTTCCGGTTTTAACTCATCAATAATCCCGTCAAAGTTGGTGAAAGGCCCGTCAATAATTTTCACATGATCGCCGACATCGAATTTAAATTTCGGTTTTGGTTTTAACGTTCCTTCATCAATTCTGATTTTTAAATGCTCAACGTCCTTATCGGGTATTGGCGAAGGTTTATCTTTGCTACCGATGAAACCGGTCACTTTCGGAGTATCTTTGACCACGTGCCAAGCCTCGTCATTCATTTCCATCCGGACAAGAATATAGCCGGGGAAAAATTTACGTTTGGAACTTTTCTTTTCTCCCGAAATCAATTCCACAACATCTTCTTCCGGAATAAGAATATCAGAAAAATAAGCCTGTGTGCCGGTGATTTTAATTCTTTCCTCGAGACTTATTTTTACCTTGCTCTCATATCCGGAATAAGTATGAACAACGTACCATTTAAAAGCCATTTTTCTAACCCAATATTAATTTAACTGCTTTAGCGAGTAAAAAATCAATGATGCCCAGAATAAAAGAAACAATAAAAACCAAAATGATCACAACCGCCGTTGAGGCCAATGTCTGTTTTGGCGTCGGCCATGTTACCTTCTTCAGTTCCATTTTTGCATCTTTAAGAAACTGAGTTATGTTTTGAATCGTTACTTTAATTTTCTCTTTAATGTCTTCCATTCAAAAACCCTTAAATAAACGGGAAAACTGGCAGGCCAGGAGGGACTTGAACCCCCAGCATCCGGATTTGGAGTCCGGCGCTCTATCCATTAGAGCTACTGGCCTATACCAAATCTAAACTATTTTGTTTCCCTGTGCAGTTTATGTCCCCGGCAAAACTTGCAGTACTTCTTCATTTCCAGACGGTTTTGCATGGTCCGTTTATTTTTTGTTGTCGTATAGTTTCTCTGCTTGCATTCCGTACAAGCCAAAATAATATTATTCCGCATAATTCTCCTTCACTGGAGCCCACGACCAGGATTGAACTGGTGACCTCATCCTTACCAAGGATGTGCTCTACCGACTGAGCTACGTGGGCACAATCTTTAAAGACCTCAGCCCGTCTTCTTCTGAAATATATGGAGCGGGAAACGGGATTCGAACCCGCGACCCTCAGCTTGGAAGGCTGACGATCTAGCCAACTGAGCTACTCCCGCGTCTAATT
>DJVN01000166.1 GCA_002441205.1 Syntrophaceae bacterium UBA6255
TCATCTTCTGGGTATCCTGGTTTACCGTCATCTGATTCCCGGATGTGGCAATGCTGCCTTGGCCCGAGGTTATTTGGCCTTCCGTAGGCAAGGCGCCGGGATCCACGGCCGATACCGTTCCCGACATCGACAAAAACGCCGCCAGGGTAATGGCTCCGAATATGGCTGACGGGCCGCTCCCGTGGGATGTCTTCTCGTCAACGAGAATCCACCTTTCTTTGATTTTCGACCAGATGCGCTGATATACCTTGTTCATGCTACAACTCCCTTATGGTTGCCGGGTTTTCTAAATCACCCTTCTTGAATTTACGGCCTTCTTCTATTGTATAATGTTTTTTGTTTCTTCTTTTTCCTCTGCTTCGCACTTTTCCTTGAGCGCCGCCTTGCGATCAATCAAAACACCGAAATTACGCAACGACATCAGATGCGCCTGAATCATTGCCAGTTGGCCGCTGCGATACAGTTTAACGATTTCATCGTCGGGCAGTTGGGATATTTTCTGCTCGTCCACCACCAGCATGCCTTTGAGCGGATAACTGCGTCCATCCTTCATCGTGGCCTGCGCGTCAATCTGCCTGAGCATCTTCGATTCCAGAAGCCGGGCGCACAACAATCCCGTCTTTTTCATCTGGACATAGTAATCCTGTAGAAAGGACTGGATTTCCTGCATTTTGGCGGTCGGTTCGCCCCCTTCAAAAAGGGGAACGCCGCCTTTCAGATTAAATCCGTCAAAAGCCTCGTCGTAACAGATGATCATTTTGCCGTCGGCCGCATCAGTGGTGATAAAAGGATAACGCCTGATGTACGCCGGAATGTAATGACCGGTCCAGACGCCTTCTTCATTGACAAAAAGGTTTTCTTCCTTCTCCAGACCTAAAAGAGCCACCGGAAGAATTCTTTTATCCACGGTGGCGGTGAAGATAATCGGAAATTGACGGCCGGCATCAAAAAATTCCACGCCGGCCAAAAGGACAAATTGAGTGGAGGCGGCAAACTTAAAACCGCTGGGACTTGCGCTAATGGTCATCCCGGCCTGCGTCTCCTTGTTGAGAGGAACAGGGTTTTTATAAAACATCGGCAAATTCTGTGATTCCATTCTCCACCTTGCTGTTATATCAAGAAAACGTTGTTTGAATCAGATCACTAAAAATACAACGCCGCCTGCACCCAGAAACGATATTTATCATCTCTTCCGTCGGCATTGTCGTCGCCCGTGTCTCTGCCGGGATTGTGGTCTATAACGTGCGCCCAGCAGCCCTTGATGCTGAGAAGCTGTTTGTAAGCATAGAAGATACCCGCTCCGTAACCCTGCAGCCAGTAACGGTTTTTTTCGGTGGCGGTATTGATGGAATTCGTCCACGGATCGTGATGCAGCCTGATATGACCGGCATCATAAAAACCATTGAACTGAAGCATTCCCCAATGGGTGGGAATGGGCAAGTCGTAACGCAGGTCAACATTAAAGAGATGCCCTTCATCACCGGGGGCTTCACCCACCGGATAAGCCCTGACGCCGTTGGGACCGCCCAGAATGAATTTTTCGCTGGAGTCGAGATTGTCCAACGACAACTGACCGGCGTAGGAAAGATTGATGGCAACCCGGTTGAGCAAACGCTGTAAACGCGCCACGCCAAAATTAAAGTGGGTATAGGTGCCTTCAACGTCGGTGATGCCGATATTGGCAATCTCTTCATCCATGTCACCTAAAGTGACTCCGGCGTTGAATTTGGTATAACCGCCACCCAGAAGGGTATCGTATTCGTCGCCCTGGAAATTCAAGATGCCGCTGTTGAGCACACGGTCACGGATTTCTACATCTAGGGCTTCGTCAATCATTTTTTTGTATTCATAAAAGAGACTGGCCGATAAATTCAATTTTCGGCTGCGCAGGATGGGATAGCTCAAGCCCGCGTTTAACACAGTGCTCCAACCATCCATGTCCAGTTCAGACAAATTTTCTTTCAACTCATAGGCCATACCGGTGTAGGACATGTGCCCTTTGACGCCGCCGGGAATAAGCGGGAAATCATAGGCAACTCTTCCCTGGATAATTCCCTCTGCCCCGGTCGCCATTCCGGTCAACTGGTCTCCGTAACTTAAGGGATCATTGACGCTCAACATCACGTTACCCCGCCAGTCGCCGGTGTAGTGGTTGCCGTAATTATCGCCCCAGAGGGCGCCGGAAAAAAGCGGACCCTCGTTCACATTAATCTGAACGGCCGTACTGCCGCTGGCAGCTCCGGGCGCCAGTGAAGCATGAGCGTTAATACCGGGAAGATCATTCATCAGAAGAACCGCTCTCTCCAGCTTCTTTTCGCTGAGCGGCTGTCCGGGGGTTACGGCTTTCTCACCGATGTAACGAAGAAATCCTTCGTTGATTCTGGCGCCGGAGGATCGCTTAATTAACACGCTGCCGTCACTGGTTCCCTGAATGATGGCAATCTCGATGATACCGGAGGTAACGTCCTGCTTGGGCAGATAAGCACGGGCGAGAAACCAGCCTTTGTCCTTCAGGTAAAGGGTAACCTTGGTCACCTGCTCCTGCAATTCGTTGAAGCTGAGATTTTTGCCGATGGCACCGGATACCAATGCCTGGAGATCACTTTCCTGCACCAGTCCCTCATATCCCGTAAATTTGAAACCTTTTACGTTTACGCTTACGCCGGTATCAGCCATCGGAGCTCGTTGTTTTTCAGCTTCCGGCTGGGAGGTTTTGCCAGGCAGCTGCCGCTGAGGCTGCTGTTCACGCATCAGCTGTCCGGCATCCGGCGGAGCCGCCCATACTACGGAAATAGCAAACAGCGTCAATATTGCGGTTAGATAAAATGTCTTTTGAAGAATCTCTCTCATCTGCTGTACCCCCTCATCATGCTGGTTTATTGGCCGTTACTGCTTCAATGTTTGCTGATCCCTATATAGTCAATCAAAATTTTAAAACCGCAGGACAAACAATCTTCCCGGACCGAGGTAGAACACAGAAACGTAACTCTTTCATTAAAGTCAGAAAAAATCCTGTTTGAAATTATGAAAATATGTTTATCGACGTTGGTTTTTTCTAAAACATCTGGCGTTATTTTGCAAGAAATTTTTAGAAAATTTTACATAAAAAATATGCCGGAAATTTTATCGGAATTCAGGATTAGATTATGGCGTCCAAGCCCTGATCAGCCCGTTGGATTTCTTTGATTGATGCATCATTTAAAAGACCTGAACAAGCAATAAGTGCTTGCTCATTTCATTTTTTATTGATTATAATACGTTATGCCTATGTGAATGGGGGCTTCATGCGCAAGATAACCATTGTTTTTTTAATGATTTTTACCCTTTTTCCCGTCAGGGCGATGAGCGAGACAGCGGATGATTGGTTGATGAAGGCCAAAGAGTTATCGGACGGACAAAAGTATACCGATCCGCTAAAGGCTGTCGAATATCTAAACAACGCCCTTAAGCTTCGGCCCCGTGATGCCGAGGCCTATTACAACAGAGGCGTTGCTTACGACAATCTCGGTCAGTATAAGAACGCGATCAAGGATTATAATCAGGCTATCTCACTAAACCCGGATTTTGCCGAGGCTTACAGCAACAGGGGAACGATTAATAACACCACAGGGAAGTATCAGCGGGCGATTGAAGATTTTAGCGAAGCTATTCGCCTGAATCCCGATGATGCGGAAGCTTTTTTAGGTCGTGGTTTCGCCTACGATAAACTCGGTCATTACCAGCACGCGATCGGGAACTACAGCCAGGCGATCGGGATAAAACCGGATTATGCCAAAGCTTTCCACAATAGAGGAGTTGTCTATTTTTCGCAGAATAATAATAAATATGGATGTTATGACGCGCAAAAGGCCTGCCTGCTGGGAAACTGTAAATTATTAAAAACGGCTAAAGATAAGGGTATTTGCCGTTGAATGACTGATTAACCGCTCGCTTTGCCGCCGTTACATTTTATTGTTTTGTTTATTCCTCAACCCGCTTTTTCTTCTTTAAATGTATAATTCTAGTTTTAAAATTTTCATATGAAAAGCGATTACCTGTCTAGCTTATTTTATCATAACATATGAATAATAATTGGTGTTATAAAATGAATGAATATTAATGAATATTAAAGAATATTAATGAATATTATGCTATATTTATGTACATTAAAAAATATTTCTTGACATTTATTTAAAATTAGTGCCTTATAACAACCAAGTGAGGTGTCGCTTTATCTATGACAGGTAATATAAAGAAAAATCAGGTAAAAAAATTTCGCGAGACAATCCCGTTAAGTATATCCGAATTGGCCAGGAAAGCAGGGCTAACCCCCCAAACAATCTCCAAAATGGAAAAAGGATTATCTACGAGAAAAAATTCAGAGCTGAAAGTAGCTAAAGCGTTACAAAAATCACATGAAGAAGTATTCCCGTGATTAAGGCGGATTGTTTTTTTAGCTCACTTGTTCTTATAAAGAAAGATCGAGTCTAAATGAAGATTGTAGGCAGATTGTTAATTTTGTTCTTGTTGTTCATGTCTCTTTTGATAACGTTTGGTAACCGGGGGGCTGTTGATAACTATTTAATGACTAAAAAGCTTGACAAATTAAAAGCGCAGAATAGAGGAATAACAACGGAAAATAACGAATTAAAAAATAAAATTATGTTATTGCGCAACAACATCAATTACATAGAGATGATAGCCAGAAATGAACTGGGAATGGTTAAAAAAGGAGATATTGTCTACCGCTGGGCTAAATAACAACATCAAATTTATGGTGCGTTCATGCTGGATTTAAAAGAAATGTTTTCGGGGAAAAAGAAGCTTGTCGGCCTGGATATCGGCTCAAGTTCTATAAAATTAGCCGAGGTGATAAGCAACCCCAAGGGACATTATCTTAATCGCTTCTGTGAAGTTCCCCTTCCCAAAGGTGTCATTATTGACGGCATTTTAGCTGACGCCAGTGGTTTGTCTTCAAAAATCAAGGAAATATTCAAAGTTGCCAAATGCGCCAACAGAGGAATTGTAACATGCCTGGCGGGAAATTCCGTTATTATCAAAAAAGTTACACTGGAACAAATGAACGAAGCCGAATTGCGCGATTTGATCCGTGATGAAGCGGGCAAGTACTTGCCTTTTGATAATATGGATGATGTGAATTATGATTTTCAAATCCTGGGTGAAAATAATTACAATCCCAGTCAGATGGATATTATCATTGTCGCCGCTAAAAAAGAAATCGTCAACAGCTTCCTGGAAGCGGCAACTGCCGCCGGTCAAAATGTCGAAATTATAGATGTCGCTCCATTTGTCCTGGAAACATTGTATGGAACAAACTATGAATTTGATAATGAGGAAACCGCTGTATTGATTAATATAGGAGCCAGTACGACAGGCATTAATGTCGTAAAAGGCGGGATATCCGTATTTACCAGAGATTTTGCTCTGGCCGGCAATTCCATCACGGAAGCCATTCAGGAAAAATATAAAGTAACCTTTGAAGAGGCGGAAAAACTAAAGGTAGATGGAATGCCCAACGGCACAGAAGGAGAAAACACGGATTTAAAAAACACCATCCTTGAATTTGCCCAGCCAATCTGCATGGAGATTGAAAGATCAATCGATTATTTCCGCTCAACCTTTGGCGGAGAAGATATCAAGCAAGTATTACTTGCTGGAGGATCGGCCAGAATTTTCAATTTGACAAAACATTTATCGGAAATGCTCAATGTCAAAACTGAATTGATAGATCCCTTTTTAAAAATTAATTACAACAAAAAACGTATTGACGTAAAAAATCTGGAAAACATTAAACCGGTGGCTGCGACAGCAATAGGTCTGGGCTTGAGGAAAATAGGCGACAAATGATTAAAATTAATCTTTTACCCTATCGTGAAAAGGCAAAAAAAGACACTTTCTATAGGCAGGTATTTATTGTTGCCGGTTTATTTGTTTTTTTTATTCTTGCGCTTGTTTGGATCACGATAATGTTACAATCTTCAATCAGCGATCTGGAAGCTAAAATAAATCAAGCGGAAGCCAAAAAAGTCGCACTGGATAAAAAAATAGGAGACGTGGAAAAATTCAAGAAACTCAAAAGAGAACTGGAGCAGAAATTAGGAGTCATTGCCACCCTGGAAGAAAATCGGCTGACTCCCTTAAAAACACTTGATAATCTGGCACTGCTTGTCCCTGACAAAGATATCTGGCTTGTTAAAATAAATCAGAAGGGCAGTGGTCTCACGATTGATGGAATCGGCAGGGATAATATTGTTGTCGCCAACTTTATGAAGAGCATTGAACAATTTGATCCAATAAAATCGGTAGAACTGAAATCTTCACAAAAGATCGAGATTTCGGGAATCACTTTGCAACAGTTTACTTTTTCCTGTCTTTTAAAAAAGGGATTTTGATGTATGGCCATAGATATTGATATTAATACTATTAAAAAAATGCCGCTTAAAATGAAAGCTGTTGTTGTATTGGTTGCGTTTCTATTAATCGGTTATTTTTACTGGTATCTCTTTTTGTCTTCAGCGCTGGGAAAAAAGAGCTCGCTGAACGTAAAACTTTCGGAAATACAAAAGAAAATCAAAGAACAAGAAAAGCTTGCCAGTCAGCTCGACAAATATATGGCTGATGTGAAAGCTTTGCAAGAAAACTATAAAATCGCTTTACAAAAGCTTCCCGACCAGCGGGAAATACCCAATCTTTTCCATTCCGTAGCTTCAGTGGGCAAGGAAGCCGGCATAGAATTTTTATTATTTCAGCCCAAGGTGCCAGTGCCCAAAGGAATGGACGCTTCAGCATCTGCTGAACCAAAGACGGCAGCGTTACTGAAACCGTCGGACCAAAGAGGCCAAAAACCTCCAGCCGATGCTAAGGGCAAAAAAGGCGCTGCAGCCCCAGCCCCGGCGCCGGAACCTTTCTATGAGGAAATACCCGTAGCGGTATCCGTGGTTGGTAGTTTTCAGAATATCTTGTATTTCTTCAATAAGGTAGCTCATTTGCCGAGAATTATTAATATTTCTGATGTCACTATGAGTAAAGACTCGAAAACGGCAACACAATTGATTTCGTCAACTTTTACAATTAAGACTTACATGTTCATTGAGAAAAAAGAAAAATCTACTGAAACAGCCACTGCAACAAAAAGTGAAAAGAAAAAATGAAAAAAATAAAAATCATTTATTTTAATACACTGATTATTATTCTTGTCTCGGCATTTTTTTCTTTCGCCGCCGAAACAAAAAATATTTCGGAAACCGCATCCCCGGGGAAAGCGGTTTCCGACAAAGCAAATGCACCGGCTCAAAGTTCGGTAAAACCAGTTCCTGCTGACGTTTCAACGTCACTTAAGCCATCGCCTGCTTCTGCCGCTGCAAATGTTACACCTGAATCAAAAGCAAGTCCGGTTGAAGCGCCGGCTGCCGTTGCGGCACCGTCACTACCGAATCAGGCAAGCTCTTATAGCTATCATCCTGCGGGAAAACCGGATCCATTCAAGTCTTTTATCGTTATCGTGGATAAGAAGACTCCAAAAACAAAAGCGGCTACAGAAAAAAAAGAGCGACCTCTTTCCATCTTCCCATTACAAAGAGCCGAAACAGATCAGTACAAAGTGGTTGGAATCGTCGGCAATGAGAATAAAAGAATGGCTATTGTAGAAGATGCCTCAAAAAAACATTACCCTTTGTTAATCGGAACACGCATCGGATTGCATAATGGCAAGGTAACAGAAATACTGGTTGACCGGGTCATTGTGGAAGAATATGATGATGATGACAATAAGGAAAAAAGAGTAATTCTAAAACTGCGTAAAAATTAAAATGAGGTAAAATCATGAAAAAATATTTCTCCAGAATATTTATTGCATTAATCATTATTGCATGGATTTTTACATATATTATGGGAAACTCCTTTGCCGCGCTGGACGAAGATAATCCAACTACCCCGAATGAATCTGTCATAAGTCCAGGAATGCTGAAAAATATTATGATGGCAAAGTTGTCCGGTAAAGAAAGGATTCATCTCGTCGTTTCCAAGCAGCCCGAACAACCTATCGACGTTAAAAGCAAAGACAACGGGAGTTATCTGATTAGACTGGAAGATTTTGAGGTTGCCGAAAGTCTCTGCCGTCCGCTGGGAGAGGGAGAATTGAACAACATTATCAGCGTTGTTCCGTCGCAACAATTCATTGACGGGAAAAAATGGGTTTATTTAACCATCTACCCTCACGAGATTGTTCCTTATTCGATAAGACAGGAAGGAGAAAATGTTTTAATTGATTTCAATATTGCCAGCATTGAAGCAAGAAACGCCAGTGTTTCTTCATCGTCCAGAAAATCGGTTGCAAAAGTAAGCACCCGGCAGGAAATAAATGAAGTTTCGGATCAAGCCATCAAACATGCTCCTGCTAAAAAACAAACAGAAAGAATAGTATCTCTCGATTTTCAGGACGCCGATATCAAAAGCGTTTTCCGTCTCATGGCTGAATATGGTAATGTCAGTATTATCACTACGGATGAGGTAAAAGGCAACATAACGCTGTCCATGAAAAATGTTCCCTGGACAAAAGCTTTGGAAACGATATTGGACATTAATGGCCTGACCAAAAAAGAAGATGATAATGTCATTATCATTTCAAGCCTGGCCAGAAGTCAAAAAGACGAGGCGGCAAGGGAAGCGCAACAAGAACTCGAAAAGAAAAGAAGAGCGGATAAGGGCTTACTAAAACAGGTATTAATTGAAGCAAAGATTGTTGAGGCTTCTGAAGAATTTGTGAGGAATCTGGGCATTAAATGGGGTTTCGGGAGTCAGCAGAGAGTATCGGGCAGCAGCCAATATGGTGTGGGCATTGTAGGCGGAAGCAATGTATCGCAATCAAATACGTGGAACCAATACTACCCCCCTCAAACTCCAGTTGGTGATTTAACTATGGCTGCGGTAAATTTCCCGTCATCTCTGGCATCACCAACCATCGGGTTGGTTTTTGGCGGCGCGACAGGATTTTTGGAAACCCAACTGGCCGCGCTGGAAACTAACTCTACCGGTAAAATAATTTCTGCGCCAAAGGTTGTCACCATGGAAGGCATGAAGGCTCTTATCAAACAGGGAGATGAGGTCCCGTACATCACTCCGTCATCGGGCACTTCACCGGCGACCGTTACTTTTAAAGAAGCCTTGTTAAAGTTGGAAGTTACGCCGAAATTAACAGACGACGGAAAAATTTCCATGGATATCAAGGCCAGTAATGATACGCCGGATTGGTCCAAAGCCGCCTTGAATCCGCAGGGCAATCCCCCGATCGTGAAGAGTGAAGTTGAGTCCAAGGTTGTCATTAATGACGGCGACACGGTCGTTATCGGCGGAATTTTAAGATCACAAGACAGTAAGGCGGTTAGCGGCTGGCCCTGGCTGCAAAAAATACCTGTTCTCGGCTGGTTATTTAAAACCTCTGATGTAACGAAAACTAAAAGACAATTATTGATTTTTGTTACACCCAGAATATTAAATGATTACGAAGCCGGCGAGAATCAGTAATATACGACCCATAAATAATCAAGTCATCAGCCGGCATTATACTGTTTATCGACCCTTGATTCCAGATTTCATCATGGTTTTTTATGAAGCGAACTAAAAACAAAACTGTTTTCATCCTGATCATGCTCATCATGCTTTTTTTATTATCCTGCACGTTCACGCCCTGGCATAGAGAGCAATCGGAAAGTTTCTTGAATAAAGGTATTTCTTTTTTAAGCGCGGGACAATATAACAGCGCCTTAAAAGAACTTCTGGAAGCCGAAAAATATCATTCCGGCAATCCCAAAGTTCATTACTATTTGGGCATAGCCTATCATGGCAAAGGAATGATCAAAGAGGCCGTTGAAGAATTTGAAGAGGCAGTATCGCTGGACGACAATTATTCCGAAGCACATAATTATCTGGGCACTCTTTATTCGGAAAGAAAACTCTGGGACAAAGCGATTCAAGAGTTTGAAAAGGCGCTCCGGAATCATTTGTATGATACCCCTTCCATGGCTTTATATAATATGGCATGGGCTTATTACTCTAAAAAAGATTATCAGATGGCTTTAGTGAAATATCAGGAAGCGCTCAAGGTGGAACCGATGACCAGATTGCGTCCGCTAATAGAAAAAAACATCGGTCTGATTTATTATGACCAGAGCTATTTCTCTGAAGCCATAAAACACTTTAAAAAATCAGTCGAGTTGGATTCTTCGCTGGTTGACGCCTATTATTTATTAGGACAAAGTTATTTAAAGAATAAAGATGACGGAAATGCCCGCGGGGCATTTCAAAATGTCATTCAGTTATCACCGGATTCCCCCTTGGGTCTTAAAGCCAAAAATTATCTGCAATCATTGAAATAATGTAGCAACATTATTAAACTTTTCAATTCTTGACACGCTATATCGGCTATGTTACGTAGCGCAAAACCATATCATTCATGCAACTGATTACGGAAATGGGAAACAACAATTTTGATGAAAATCGCATTGATTTTATTCGTGAAGCCAGTGTGCTTTTACAGAGTAAAAATCTGATTGAGGCGACCAATCTTGCCGCAGAACGACTAAAAAATTATCCTGCAGATGTCGACGCTATGGGAGTTTACTGTGAAGCGTTGATTCAGCTGGGCAGGATTGAAGAAATGCGCAAGTTACTGAACACCGTAGCGGACATCATTTCCGGTTTTAATATGATTTATGAACGTGCCGGCGATATCTGCCGCGATTATGGTTTTGATCATGAAGCCGCTGTCTGTTACGAAAAATTCATTTCCCTGCGTCCGGACACTGAAAGATCAAGGGACATTATTTCTAAAATGGCTTCTTTAGAACAGGAGGACAGACCCTCTGCCGTAACGGCTTCGGCGGATCCTATGATCCCTGAACAAGATTTTTATACGCTGACCATGGCTCAATTGTTTATCAAGCAGGGGCATGGTGAAGATGCGGAAAAAATTCTTGAAACCATAATAAAAAGTGAACCGGATAACACGCAGGCCATGGCCTTGCTGGAAAATCTAAGGAAATCTCAAAGCGCGCAGGCAACCGGGAAATCCCTTTCTTTAAAAAACGATCATGTGATTCAAATACTTTCTTCCTGGCTGAAAAATATTGAAAGGTTGAAAATGAATGCCGCGGGAAATTAAATTTCTTTCCGACAGAATATCCCTTCTTCAGAAAACATTTGCTGCCCGTAAAATTGACAGCCTGATTTTTTTCAATATGAGCAACATTCGTTATCTTTGCGGCTTTACAGGATCCGAAGGCGTTCTTATCGTGGGCTCCGGTCAAACAATTTTACTGGTTGACGGTCGTTATACGTCCCAGGCCGAACTGGAGACGAAAAAAATTGTAGTCAAAGAGGTTACGGATAAAATCACGGGAATTGTTCAGGAGATAAAAGAATCGAAATCAAAACGCATTGGATTTGAAGCGGATTCAATCACCCTGAGCCTGTATAATCAATTGACGAATCGTATTAAGAAAGAAAATTGGGTTGCATTAGACAATGAAGTGAGAATGCTGAGAGCCTGTAAGGACAATACGGAAATTCAATTGATGAA
This sequence comes from Syntrophaceae bacterium UBA6255, assembly GCA_002441205.1. GTDB lineage: Bacteria > Desulfobacterota > Syntrophia > Syntrophales > Smithellaceae > Smithella. Next base: position 11,576 of record DJVN01000166.1, read on the forward strand.
AAAGGCTGCTCAGATTTCCTCATCGGCAATCCATGCTGTCATAAACCGCGTCAAGCCGGGATGGAGGGAAAAGGACATTGCCTTGCAATTGGAGATAGAAGCCGGAAATAATGGCGCTGATGGCGTATCCTTTGAAACCATTGTTGCCGCAGGAGATCATTCTTCTCTTCCGCACGCGCGACCAACCGACAGAAAAATAAAACCCGGGGATTTTGTTGTTATCGATTTCGGCATCCGATATCAAGGCTACTGTTCCGACGAAACATGCACGATTGCTTTCGGAAAATTGACAGACAAGCAAAAAAATGCTTATCAGGTGGTCAAGAACGCCCATGATCTCGCTCTGGAGGCAGTCAAGGCGGATATACCCGCCGCAGAGATAGACAAATGCGCACGGAAGGCTTTCGGAAAAAAATTAGGCCGGTATTTTACCCACGGAACAGGACACGGCGTTGGTCTGGAAGTTCATGAAGCCCCGCGTCTGTCGTCACTTTCCGGCGATATTTTAAAACCGGGGATGGTATTCACCATTGAACCCGGATTATACATTCCCGGTCTCTGGGGAGTGAGAATAGAAGACACAATATTACTTAAAAAAAATAGTTGCGAAAAGCTTACAAAAATGAATAAAGATCTTACCATTATAGAATAAAGAAAGGATTGTTCTATCATGAAGGATTTCCCAGAAGATATCATTTATAGTTGCGAGCATATATGGGTGAAGGTTGACGGAAATATGGCCACCATCGGCATAACGGATTACGCCCAGGAAAGACTGGGCGATATTCTTTCCGTCGAGTTCATTGAAAACGACACCTATGTGGAGCGTGACGAAACATTTGGTTCCATCGAATCCGTCAAAGAAGTGGTGGATTTGATTTCCCCGGTTAGCGGTACGGTTGTCGTTATTAATGAGGACATCCTTGAAGACGTCAGTATCATCAACAGAGACCCCTACGATACGGGATGGCTGGTTGTCATCGAAATGGATAATCTTGAGCAGCTGGAAGATCTTCTTGCAGCTTCCAACTACCATGACTTAATTGCGCAGGAAGAAGGCGAATGATCCTTTTTTATGACCTGGAGACTGCTTAATTTTCAAAATGATAATATCTTTGAAAACATGGCCATAGACGAGGCTGTTTTCCAGGAAACCATAAAAAATAATCAACAGCCTACAATAAGATTTTATGCGTCAACTCCTGCGGCGGTCTCCATCGGTTACTTCCAGGACGCCCATAAAGAATTGAATATCGAAAAATGCCGACGGGAAAAAATCGACGTCACCAGAAGAATAACCGGCGGCAAGGCTGTTTTCCATTTTAATGAAATTACATACTCGATCGCAGCGGGCAAAGACGAAAAAATATTCCCCGCCGACATCATGGGCACATATAAAATAATCAGTCAATGCATTGCCCGGGGCTTAAACGATATCGGCATAAGGTCAGACCTTGCCCCAGATGGCCGCAGGGACATTAAAAAAGGATTAAATCCCTGCTGTTTTTTATCTCCTTCGAGATATGAACTTCTGGTAAACGGCCGTAAAATTTGCGGCAGCGCTCAGG
>DJVN01000277.1 GCA_002441205.1 Syntrophaceae bacterium UBA6255
TTAAAAAACTTGACATTCTGTTAATTATACGCAAGATAGCTTGCGCTAATTAATTTTTGGGGCTTGATTTTGAAAGGATATATTAAGATTAACAAAGAAATGTGCAAGGAATGTCTGCTGTGCATCCATTTCTGTCCTAAAGGCCATATTATCACGACACATGAATACAATTCCCTGAGCTATCACCCTGTGGGCATTGATGAAACAAAAGAATGCAACGGGTGCGCTCTGTGCGCCACGATGTGCCCGGAAGTGGCTATTGAGGTTTACCGTGAATAAAGTATTGATGTCGGGAAATCATATTATCGGTGAAGCGGCCATTCGCGCCGGTTGCCGTTTTTATGCCGGTTACCCGATTACCCCGCAAAATGAACTCACCGAATATATGGCCGAGCATATGCGCAACGCGGACGGCGGGGTCTTCATTCAGTCCGAAAGTGAAGTCGCGGCAATCAATATGATTGCCGGAGCCAGCTCCGCGGGTCTGCGGGTGATGACCTCATCATCCAGTCCGGGAATTTCCCTGAAACAGGAAGGGATTTCCTCCATGGCGGCCTGTGAACTCCCCGGTATTATCGTCAATATTATGCGCGGCGGTCCGGGTTTGGGTAATATCCGGCCCTCTCAGGGCGATTATTTCCAGGCAACACGCGGCGGCGGTCACGGCGACTACAGAACAATTGTTTTAGCCCCTGCCAGCGGCCAGGAACTTGCTGATCTGACCATGGAGGGTTTTGATCTTGCCGATAAATACCGTAATCCGGTGATGATTCTCGCCGATGGCATGATGGGACAAATGATGGAACCCGTGATATTCAAGAAGCCCAAACCGCGCATGTATAGTGAAAAATTCATGTTGCGGGGAGCCGGTACGGGCAAAAGTAAATTCATTCACGGTCTGATTCTGGATCCGATTGATATGGAAGAACACAACTGGAAACTGGCGCGTAAATATGAAATCATCTTCAAAAAAGAACCCCGTTACGAAGAACATAAGATCGATGACGCGCAACTGGTTATTGTGGCTTATGGAACGGCCGCCCGGATAGCCAAGGGAGCGATAAAACGATTACGCGGCCAGGGAATGAACGTGGGACTCTTCCGTCCCATATCGTTATGGCCTTTTCCGGAATTGCAGCTCAGAAGTTTATCATCAAAAATTAAGAAATATCTTGTTTTTGAAATGAGCACCGGTCAGATGCTGGAAGACGTCCGCTTGTCTCTGCAGGGTTACGCAGACATTGAATTTCATGGACGTCCGGGAGGAGCTGTTCCCACGCCGGCGGAACTGGCCAATGTTATCGCCAGGTACTACGATGAAAATGATTAAGTATATAATAAAGGTTTTTTGATATGGCAAAAACTGTTTTTAAACGCCCGAAAAGCTTGAAAGAAAAAACTTTCCACTACTGCCCCGGTTGCGGACACAGCATCGCGCACAGAATCATTGCCGAGGTTATTGATGAACTGGATATCCGGGGCATCACCATCGGTGTTCCGCCGGCCGGTTGCGCTGTGCTGGCGTATAATTATTTTGACGTTGATATGATTGAGGCTCCGCATGGACGTGGTCCGGCCATGGCTTCCGCGATTAAACGTTCTCTTCCTGACCGGGTTGTTTTTTCTTATCAGGGTGATGGTGATCTGGCCGCGATAGGCATTGCGGAAAGTTTTCATGCCGCAAATCGTGGTGAAAATATTACCATTATCTTTATTAATAACGCTGTTTATGGCATGACCGGCGGGCAGATGGCCCCGACAACCATACTCAATCAGAAAACAACAACATCCCCGACAGGCAGAAGCAAAACCCTTGACGGCTATCCCGTCAAGGTCAGTGAAATCTTTTCACAATTAAAGGGTGTAACGTATCTGGAAAGATGTATGGTGAATTCTCCGGCCAATGTCAATAAAACAAAGAAGGCCATCAAGAAAGCCTTTCAATGCCAGATGGACGGATTGGGATTTTCGCTGATTGAAGTCCTTTCGCCGTGTCCGACAAACTGGAAAATGAATGCCGTCAATTCCTGCAAATGGATTGATGACGTCATGAGCAAGGAATTTCCCCCCGGAGTTTTTAAGGATAATATTGCCGATGCTAAGAAAAATGTGGGGGCGACATAATGCTGGTTAAAACAATTTTTTCCGGATTTGGCGGTCAGGGCGTTTTAATGATGGGCGTCAGCTTTGCTCATAGTGGCATGAGCAAAGGTTATCATGTGACGTATCTTCCCGCCTATGGCGCTGAAATGCGCGGCGGAACCGCCAACTGTACGGTGGCTATCGCCGATGAAGAAATTGCATCTCCCGTGGCATCGGAACCGAATTATCTGGTCGTGATGAATTCCCCTTCTCTGTTTACTTTTCAAAACAAAATTACGTCCGGAGGAACCATATTTTTGAATTCTTCCATCATCAAAGAAGAGCCGCACCGCCATGACGTGAAAGTTTTTCGCGTTCCCTGCGCCGACATGGCTCAGGATCTGGGTAATATCAGGGTCTCCAATACCATCATGATGGGCGCTTTTGTAAAAATATCCGATGTTGTTTCTCCTGATATTTATTTGAAAAGTCTTGAAACCATCATGGGCGGTAAGAAAAAATCTCTGGCTGAACTTAACCGGAAAGCTTTTAATGCCGGTTATGATTACGTGAAGAATAATTAAGGACTCTGTTATGGCTGTAAAGCAAATTTCAGTTATTTTAAATAATGTGCCGGGTTCTTTTGCCACATTGACACACATCCTTGATCTGGAAGATATCAGCACCAAAGCCGTTTGTGCCGCGAGTATCGCCGATGACAGCAAGGTGCGTCTGGTGGTCAACGATCCGGATCGCGCCGCCGCGGTTCTGGAAAGTTATAAATTAAATTTTGAAGTGACCCCTGTTCTGGCGGCCGAAGTTCCACTGCACGCGGGCGGCATGAACGCGATATTAAAGCCTCTGGCCAAAGCCGATATCAATATTCACTATCTGTACACAACCATTAACCGGATTGGCAAGGAAACGATCGTTATTCTGGGTGTTGATAAACTGCAAGAAGCCAGAGAGCTTCTCCTGGAACACTGGATTCACCTGATTGACGATGAGATTTATGCTATTCCTTAAAACAATCCCATCCTGATCATGTCTGTGTCTTTAGATAAAGAAAAAGCGCTCTCCGAAAGAATGAGAAATCTGGGAGTACTTGAAACAGATTTCGAGGAATCTTTTGTCCGTTCCTCCGGTCCCGGCGGACAAAAAGTCAACAAAAGTTCAACATGCGTTTATCTTGTTCATCTTCCCACCGGTCTTTCGGTAAAATGCCAGCGGGAGAGATCGCAAATACTCAATCGCTTTCTGGCCAGACGGTTGCTGCTGGATAAAATCGAGCGACAACAAAAAGGATTCATTGCGGAAGAAAAAGAAAAACTGGAGAAAATCAGACGACAGAAAAGAAAACGCAGTAAAAGAGCCAAAGAAAAAATACTGACTGATAAACATCATACATCAGAAAAGAAAAGTCTGCGCGGAAAAGTTAATATCGTTGAAGAATAGATCCCCTCATTTAATCCCCATTCGCTTCGCTCAGGGGATTGTTCGACTTACGCTGAAAACTTCACTTTGTTCGTTTTCAGCTTGTCTCACAAAAAAAGGGAGGGAAAGTCGATGCACGCTCCCCTCCCTGTTTATTATAACAATAATGAAATTAACCTAATCCGGCTACCTTCAACAGCGGATTAGCGTAAAGAACGATCAACGCAATAACCAATGCATAAATCGCCAGTGATTCGATCATGGCCAGACCAACCATCATGGTTAAAAGAATTTTGCCCTGGGCTTCTGGGTTTCTGCCAACAGCATTCGTCGCTCCGTTTAAGCCATTGCCCATGCCTAATCCTGTTCCCAGTGTTCCAAAAGCTATTGCTAAACCGGCCACGAACAAAGAAATGCCAATAATAATAGCTTTTGTATAATCAACCGTTCCCGCTGATGCTGCTGCCGCTTCCGGTGCTGCAAAAACAAAAGATGCGCTGACTACGACCATGACCATCGCCATCAATACATAGATTAAACTTTTTTTCATTTACATTCTCCTTGGTAAATTGATAAAATTTCAAAATCCTGTTTTGTTAATTTTTCACCCCCTTTCTTTTGACTCGAATACTTCGGATTTTGATGTTTTGTTTTTTAACCGCGCAAGCGGAAATTGTCAAGAAAAATTTCGATAGATAATCGACAACTTGATTTTATTTTTTATGCGGGATAATATTTATATCATGGAAAAATTATCCATAAAGCAAAAAAGGATTGCCAAGCTTATTCAAAAAGACATTCCGTTGCAGACATTTCCTTTCAAGACGACGGGTAAATACGTTGCCCTAAATGGAAAGGAAGTTCTGAACACAGTCAGATATTTTCTGGATCATGGCTTGATCCGGAAATTTGGGGCGATTCTAAGACATCAGCGGGTGGGTTATAAAAATAATGCTATGGTCATCTGGTCTATTCCTTCTGAACAAACAGAAGAAACGGGAACTATATTCGCCTCATTTTCTTTTATTTCTCATTGTTACGAAAGAAAACCTGCTTTCGCGGGGAAGTATAATATTTTTACCATGCTTCATTCTGATGGCAGAAGCATTTCTTCGCTGATTAAGGAAATGGTAAAGGCTGCAAATGCCAAGGATTATCTGATATTGAAAAGCATTAAAGAATTTAAAAAAACATCTCCGGAGTATTTCTAATGAATAAAAAACGTTCAGCTTCCTTTTCAGAATCATGTAAAGTTATTTCCGGCGGCGTCAATTCCCCTGTCCGGGCGTGGAAATCTGTTGGCGGCAATCCTGTTTTTGTCAAGAAAGCAATAGGCAGCAAGATTTATGACCTTTCAGGCAAAGAATATATTGATTACGTCCTTTCATGGGGCCCCATGATTCTCGGCCATGCCCATAAAGATGTTATTGCTGCTATTTGTGATACGGCGAAGAGAGGAAGCAGTTTTGGAGCCCCGACGCAATTAGAAACGAAGGTCGCCCGGCTGATTTGTCAAGCGATTCCGTCGATAGAATTATTACGAATGACGTCCTCGGGTACTGAGGCTGCCATGACGGCCATAAGACTCGCGAGAGGTTTTACCGGTAGAAATCTGATTGCGAAATTTGATGGGTGTTATCATGGACACAGTGATTCGCTTTTAATTCAAGCGGGATCGGGTGTGGCAACCTTCGGTATTCCCGACTCTCCAGGGATTCCGCCAATCATTGCTCAAATGACTTTAAGCCTGCCGTACAACGATATTGAAGCGCTGGAGCATGCCATAGCAAAGCATGGCTCTGAACTTGCCGCCATTATTGTTGAACCTGTGGCGGGCAACATGGGAGTCATTCCGCCACAAAAAGGATTTTTGGAGAAATTGAGAAAACTCACTGCTCAAAAAGGAATTATATTGATTTTTGATGAAGTGATTACAGGGTTTCGTTTTAACTTCGGCGGTTATCAGAATATGACAGGAATCAATCCTGATCTAACCTGCCTGGGCAAGATCATTGGCGGCGGAATGCCCGTGGGAGCGGTTGGCGGAAAAAAAGAAATCATGGAAAGGCTTGCTCCGACAGGAGACATTTACCAGGCGGGAACGCTTTCAGGAAATCCGTTAGCCATGGGCGCGGGTTTAACAACACTCGAGATGCTAAAGAAAAAAAAGAAAGCTTTCCCGTCTCTGGCTGAAAAAACAAGCCTGCTTTGCCTGGAACTGAACCGCTTGTTTTCTGACAAAGGAATTGCTGTCTGTATAAATCACGTCTATTCCATGTTTACTATTTTTTTTCAAGAAGGCCCCGTTCATGATCTAAAAACCGCTCGGAAATCCGACACAAAGATGTTTGCCCGTTTTTTTCACGGGATGCTTAAAAATGGCATATGGTTGGCGCCGTCACAGTATGAAGCCGCTTTTCTATCCTTTGCTCATACCGATCAGGACATAAAGAAGACCATTGATGCCTGTGCAAAAACCTTGAAATATCTATGATCGTTTCATTGACAAGCATCAATCAATCCTGTATTAAATTACTCAAAAAATAATAATTATCCTCGGAGACAAGATGAAAAAAGCTTTTCTCACCGGTATCACCGGACAAGACGGCTCTTATTTGGCGGAATATTTATTAAACAAGGGGTATGAGGTGCACGGATTGATTCGCCGCTCAAGCACCTTTAATACGGAACGTATTGATCATCTTTATCACGATTTTCATGATCCGGAAGCGAAATTATTCCTTCATTACGGCGATCTCAGCGTTTCCGCTCAGCTTATGGACCTCCTCCAATCCGTTCACCCTGATGAAATTTATAATCTCGGAGCCCAGAGTCACGTCCGCGTTAGTTTTGATATGCCTGAATATACGGGCGATGTCACTGCGTTGGGAACGCTCAGAATTTTGGAAGCTATTCGTAAAACAGGAATAAAAACAAAATTCTATCAGGCTTCCTCCAGTGAAATGTTCGGCGCAGCAGCTCCGCCGCAAAATGAAAAGACTATTTTTCAACCAAGAAGTCCGTACGCCGCTGCCAAAGTTTATGCCTATTATATCGTTCAAAATTATCGCGACGCTTACGGAATTTTCGCGGCAAATGGTATTTTATTCAATCATGAATCACCGAGACGCGGTGAAACCTTTGTGACCAGAAAAATAACCCGTGCGGCAACTCAGATCAAACTGGGGCTTAAAGATAAATTATTTTTGGGCAATCTTGAAGCAAAAAGAGACTGGGGGTTTGCCGGTGATTACGTTGAAGCCATGTGGCTGATGCTGCAGCAGGAGCAGCCTGATGATTTCGTCATTTCAACCGGTGAAACTCATTCCGTCAGGGAATTCGCGGATATTGTGTTTGATAAGCTTAATTTGGATTACAAAAAATATGTGAAGATAGATAAGCGATATTTCCGTCCAACAGAGGTTGATGCTCTTCTGGGCGATTCGACAAAAGCAAAAAAAATACTCGATTGGAAACCGAAAGTTTCATTTGAAAAGCTGATAGATATGATGATTGCAGCGGACATGGAGTTGGCTCAGAAAGAGAAAACTCTTCTTGACGCAGGCTTTAGTGCTAATAATAAAAACAAATCATGAATGGATTCAAAAGTGCTGAATGAAAAGCGAATAACCATAACAGGAGGCAAAGGTTTCCTGGGAACTCACCTGATAAAAAAATTCAAGAGTTCCGGTTGTCTTAATATCAGAGTAGCTGATCTTCCTGATTATAATTTAACGGATATTAATGATATCCGGAAAATGTATGACGAAACAAAACCGGAAATCGTTATTCATCTCGCTGCCAAAGTTGGCGGGATTGGTTTTAATCAGAACAAACCGGCTGAACTTTTCTATGATAATTTGATTATGGGTTCACAATTACTTCATGAATCCTATCTCAGGAATATTGAAAAATTTGTCGCTTTGGGAACCGTTTGCGCCTATCCTAAATTTACCCCGGTTCCCTTTAAAGAAGAAGATTTATGGAACGGTTATCCTGAAGAAACTAACGCTCCTTATGGACTGGCGAAAAAAATGATGCTCGTCCAATCGCAGGCTTATCGCAAACAGTATGGGTTTAACTCTATATTTTTATTGCCGGTTAATCTCTACGGTCCCGGCGATAACTTCGATCCCAATTCTTCACACGTTATCCCGGCTTTAATAAAGAAATGCTTTGACGCAATGGACAGTAAGTCCGATAAATTGGAGGTGTGGGGCACCGGAGCTGCCACCCGTGAATTTTTTTACGTGGAAGATGCGGCCGAAGCCATTTATCTTGCAACATTATTTTATAATAAAAGCGAACCGGTTAACCTGGGATCAGGCTATGAAATATCCATTAAAGAGCTCATAAAAATTATCGCCGATTTAGCCGGTTTTTCCGGTCAGATTGTCTGGGATAAATCCAAACCTGATGGACAGCCCAAACGTATGCTGGACACTTCAAAAGCATTAATAGAATTTGGATTTAGTGCTAAAACAGATATACATACCGGATTGGCAAAAACTATTGAATGGTATAGGAAAAACCGACATTTATTAAAAAAATGAACGCCGGTCATATTTTTATTGACTTGCAGTTTCATTCATGTTAAGGAGCGTCCGGTAGTGGATGATGAAACCCGAAAGTATGCAATGCAAATGGCTTTTGCCAGTACCATAGGCATTGCCATGGTTATCGGGATTATAGGCTGCCTTTTGATAGGAGTTTATCTAGATAATAAATTTGACTCCGGTAATGTTTTTAAAGCTGTTTTTTTATTGATAGGCATAGCGGCCGGATTTCGTAATATATATGTTTTGATTAAAAAAAATTTTACGGATGAAGAACAAATAATAAAGAGTTTAAAAAGTGAACCTCATCGTCAAAGACCCTCTGCAAAGAAAAATTGAACTTTCCAACTGGATTATTCTTGCCGTTATTTTAGTGCCATCATTAATTTTTGCTCCTGTAAAATTTTCATTAGGTATTCTGCTGGGCGGATTCATCAGTATTCTTAATTTCCACTGGATGGAAAAAGGATTAAGAGGCCTTTTTCAAAAGACAGGCGTTAATGTCAAGGGACCGGTTTTAATCAAATATTATATTCGACTGGCGATCACTGCCGTAGTTCTATATTTTCTCATTGCATACAAAACGGTCAATGTTATCGGTTTGTTTATCGGCCTTTCCGTCGTTGTAATAAATATCGTTATTACTATGATTATAGCTTTAACAAAAAAAAACTTTATTGAGGAGGTTATTTAGAATCAAATGGAACCCCTGATTTTTTTTCATACAAGTTGGTTGAAAAATTTTGGTATTGATATGACGATTGTCTTTAACACATTATTTGTCATGCTTTTATTGGCTATACTGTCATTTTTTGCATCCAGGCGACTGCAGGTTTATCCGGGAAAAACGCAGAACGTCATGGAAGTGGTAATCGGTGGATTTGATGCTCTGCTCAATGAAATCATGGGGCATAATGGAAGAAAATTCTTCCCTCTGATTGCAACATTGGGGCTTTTCATCCTTCTTTCCAATTTGATAGGAATTGTTCCAGGCTTTGAGTCTCCGACCTCGAGTATCAACACGAACGCGGCAATGGCCATTGTTGTTTTTTTATCGACCCACGTTGTTGGTGTTCGGGAGCATGGATTTAAATATTTCAAACAATTTATGGGACCGGTGTGGTGGTTAACGCCTTTGATGCTGCCCATTGAACTGATCAGCCACATTTCCCGTCCTCTTTCTTTGACTTTCCGGTTATTCGGCAATATCAAAGGTGAAGACATCGTTCTCCTGGTGGTGCTCTTCCTGGTCCCCTATTTTGTTCCACTACCCGTATTCATTCTGATGATTTTTACATCGATCGTACAGACACTGGTATTTATGCTGCTCTCTATGATGTATATCGCCGGGGCCATGGAAGAAGGTCATTAATAAATTTCTTTGAAAATGAACTTCATCGCAACGGGGAATCTTATTTAAAATATAGTGATTCCCCGTTGCTGTTTTTCTTAAATACTTCACTTTTCCCGAATTTTTTAAATAATATTAATAATTATTTATTAACTCTGACCCTTGACGATTAAATTTGATCGTAATATTTTATAAAAGAAGGTATGTTTATATCGCATATGAATACATTGGGAATTAACATAGGTTCTTCCAGTGTCAAGGTGATATTGCTGGACGGAAATGATGATATATTGTGGACAAAAGTTGAGCCTCATGAGGGCAACTTTGCTCAAACACTCGGGACAATATTATCTCAGTCTGATATTCCATCAGACATTCCTGCCCTTGCGACAGGTACCGAAGGCCGGCATCTTTTAAACATTAACAGTGAAATAGAACCTCTATGCGTCGAAGCAGTTTTGCAACATCTTAATCAGAATGTTGACGCGCTGGTTTCGTTAGGTGGCGAGGATCTGATTGTCTATACGATAGACGAAAATCAAAGAATAATAACAAGTTTTTCCGGAAGTAAATGCGCATCGGGCACGGGCGAATTCTTTAAACAACAGCTTGCCCGGATGAATATGGACGTAGGTGACGTCAATGCTATTCCGGAACAATGTCAGGTTCTAAAATTATCATCGCGATGCTCTGTCTTTATGAAAAGTGATTGCACGCATCGTTTGAATAAGGGTGAAGCCCAAAGAGGCGATATTGTGCTTTCTCTTAGCGATGTCATGGCATCAAAAGTTATTGATTTTATTAAAAAAGCAAAAATAACAAATAAGAAAGTATTTCTCGTCGGTAAAGCAACCGAAAATAAATATCTCATCCGCTTTATCCGGGAGCGCATGCCGGAAAATAAATTCATCGTTCCATCCCAGGCTGCATATTTTGAAGCATACGGAGCTGCCTTGCTGGCCAGAACTTCCGGCAGCAAAATGCCCTCTCTAAAAAATCTCTTCAAACCTGATAGGGTACAGTTTAAGAGATTTAAAAGCTTGAAAACGGCGGAAGGAAAAGTAACTTATCTCGCATCTAAAAAAGCAAAAGTCCTGGCCGGGAAAGAATACATCCTCGGCGTTGACGGTGGATCAACGACAACCAAAGCCTGCTTAGTGGATATGGAAACAAATGAGATAGCGGCTTCCTTTTATGGCCGCACGCATGGTGATCCTGTCAAAGCTTTGAAAAATTGTTTTCTCGAAATGCAGAAACAAATCAAGAAAGATATTGGAGATGGTAAAATAAGTATAACGTTGGCGGCAACTACCGGATCTTCAAGGGAACTGTTGGGCGTATTCCTGGAAACGCCGGCCGTATACAATGAAATTATCGCTCATGCCGTTGGTACGACTTTTTATCAAGGCAATATTGATACCATATTCGAAATCGGCGGACAGGATGCAAAATATGTCTATTTGAAAAACAAAGTCCCCATAGATTATGCCATGAATGAAGCCTGCTCTGCCGGAACCGGTTCCTTTCTGGAAGAATCCGCTCAAGGCGATTTAAACATCCCTAACGCGCGCGAAATTGGTGAAATCGCTCTTCTCGCCAAAGAACCTTTGAAATTCGGCGAGCACTGTTCCGCGTTCATAAATTCAGATGTCCGTAAAGCAATCCAGCAAGGTGCGTCACGTGAAGATATTACGGCGGGAATTGTCACGTCCATAGTTTCCAATTATCTTAATCGTGTTGTTGGCAACAGAACGATTGGAGAAAATATTGTTTTGCAGGGAGGCGTAGCCAAAAACAAAGCCGTTCCCCTGGCTTTTGCAATGCTTCTGGATAAGAAGATTTTAGTTCCTCCCGCTCCAGAATTAATGGGGTGTTTTGGCGTGGGACTACTGGTAAAACAAAAGCTTAAAGAAGGGTTTCTTGCCAAATCTCAATATGATTTAGATATAATTCTGAACACAGACATTATTTACGGAAAGGATTTCAAATGTAAATCCTGTGATAATTTCTGTCCGATCCGTGTTCTAAATATCAACAATCATCAATATATGTTTGGCGGCCGTTGCAACAAGTATACGAATATCCGCAAAAAAAATGTTTTCAATGAAAGCGAGTGTACCGATTACATTGAAAAACGAAACGATATTATTTTTAAAGAATGCGCTCCGGATCCCGATAAACTGATCAGGAAAAAAGATTTTGTTGTCGGAATTCCTCGCTGTTTTTCATTTTATACGCTCTGGCCTTTATATTCATGGTTCTTCCATTCGTTGGGGGTCGAAACAACGGTTTCCAGAGAAATATTGCATGACGGAACCGCGCGCGTGGAAAGTAATTACTGTTTCCCGGCGGAAATAGCCCACGGTGCTGTTCAGGATATTTTCAACCACAATGTTGATTATATTTTCCTGCCTCATTTTCGTGACATGGAAAGCTATGAAAAAAGTGTTCCGGCAAGTTTTTGTCCGATAACTCAGAGCCTGCCTTATTATATTCAGAAAGCTTTTCCTGAAATTTCCCCGGAAAGATATTTAATTCCTGTTGTAAGTTTTATGCACGGAATGAAAAAGGCCTCCGAGCCGTTTATTGCTATGGCTGTAAAACTGGGCTTTCGTGAATCTGAGGCACAGAAAGCATTTTCCCTGGCTTTTGAAAAACAGATGGATTGTTTTGCCAGATTTTCTGAACTGGGCAGGCAAGCTTTGAAAGAAGCACGTGCATCTCAACGGCCTGTTATTGCGATTCTGGGACGACCGTATAACGCCTTTACATCGGATGCTAACATGGGCATACCCCGTAAATATTCATCGCGCGGTTACTGCGTCATTCCTTTTGATATTCTTCCTTTTGAAGACCAGCCTATTTATCAGAATATGTACTGGTATTACGGACAGCAGAATATGAAAGCCGCTGCCCTTGTGAAAAAAGAAGACAACATTTTTATAACCTACATATCAAATTTTTCATGCGCTCCCGATTCCTTTATGCTTCATTATCTTAAGTGGATCATGGGCGTAAAACCCTTTCTAATTTTGGAACTGGATTCCCATACGGCTGACGCCGGCGTTGATACGCGTATTGAAGCTTTCCTGGATATCATTGAAGGTTATCGTTCAAAGTTAAAAGACATCCGGGAGGAACGTTATGATAACAATCTACGTTTTGTCAATGATCCCGGTCATGAGATTTATATTCAAAATAATGTAACGCGAGAGAAAATTCCCATTAAGAACAATCCTCGTGTCAAACTTTTGTTATCCAATATGGGAAGACTTTCCGCCGAACTGGTCGGCGCGGCTCTTCGCGGATTTGGTATCCATGCGGAAACAATGCCCGTACCGGACATCCATACGCTTCAGTTAGCGCGCAATCATACCTCAGGGAAGGAATGTCTTCCGGCTCATCTTGTGTTGGGAAGTATCCTGAAATATCTATCATCTGAAAAATACCGCAAGGATGAAATATATTTGTTGTTTGTTCCCACCACGACCGGCCCCTGTCGCACCGGTCAGTATTTTGTTTTTTATGAAAATCTTTTCAGGGATTTGCGCATGGACAATGTCGTTGTTTTCACCCTGGATGCGGATAATTCCTACAATGAATTGGGCAAGGATTTATCCAAGTATGCTTGGTGGGCGGTGGTGATCGGTGATTATATGAAAGACATAGAAACATCGCTTAGAACATGTGCTGAAGATCCCCGGAAAGCACTCATCGAATATGATAAAATCTGGCAAAAAATGATGAAGGTTGCAGAACGGGATGTAACCCAAATGCTTCCTGTCTTAAGAGAAATGGTTGATGAAATTGCTAAAATACCTTTAAAAAATAAAATAGATGACTGCCCCAAGGTGCTGATTGTAGGTGAGATTTACGTTCGTCGTGATGATTTTGCCGTAGATGAACTCATTCAACATTTCAGCCGTCATGGCATTATCGGAAAGGTATCAAACGTTGCTGAGTGGATATATTATTGCGATTTTGTTCGGTATTACGAATTGAAAAAGCGCTTAACGCTACTGCCCTGGCACAAGAAATTATTTGCGCATGAATTATCAGAAATCTTTCATCTGAAAATTGAGAACGCCTATAAAAGAAAGGTGGAAAAGGATATTTACAAAACACTTTCTTTGACAGGCCTGGTTCCTCCATCTCCTCATAATATTCAAGAAATCATGCGCAACACCGAAAAACATTTTGTCAGCCGTGAACTTTATTCTGAAATAAGTATTTCCAGTGGCGTTGCCGCCACGGCCATGACGGATGGTTATTCCGGCATCGTGAATATTTCACCCTTTGCGTGCTTAATCGGTAGAGTTATTGAAGGCGTTTTGACTCCCTGGGCTAGAGAGAAAAAATATCCGTCCATATCCATTGAAGTTGATGGAAATCTTTTGCCTCCCAATGTTATCAATAAACTGGAAATATTCATGCTCAATGTATCACGATTTAAAAACGACAAATCTTTAAGTAGAAATATGGAGTCATAAAGATTTTCCTATGAAAATAAATATTACCGGAATAATTCTGGCAGGAGGGAAAAATTCCCGCATGGGGCTCAACAAGGCTTTTCTGGAAATCGATGGGAAACGCCTTATTGATAGGACCTTTGCTGTTTATCGACAAATATTTTCTGAAATAATCATTGTCACCAATGATTCCCCCTCCTACACGGAATTTAAAGATGCGGAAGTTGTCACGGATATTTATCCGGACAAAGGGTCACTGGGAGGAATTTATACCGGATTGTTCTATGCAAAAAATGATTACGCTTTTGTTGCCGCCTGTGACATGCCTTCTCTGAACAAGGATTTTATATTTTTTATGATTGACCAAATCGATCAACATGACATCATTGTACCGGAACTTGCCGGGGGATTTCAGGCGTTGCATGCCATTTATTCACGCCGATGCCTCCGGGCCATCAAAAAAATGATCTCAGTAGATCAACTTAAAATTGCCGGATTATATAAAGAAATGAGTTTGCTGAAAATTAATGAGGCTCAAATTAAACCTTTTAATACAAAAGGTAATATTTTTATCAATATTAACACGCCGGATGATTTAAAATCTTATAAAAACACAGAATGATCATTCATGCAGCGGCGTTGGCTGAACCCATTTTTTATTTTCTCCGTTATAATACCATTTGTCGGGAAAACCGCGTCGATGAACATAGACGGGATTATCAGCCCAGCGCAAAAGTTGCTTGTAGGCATTGTGGATCATTCTGAAATTCGCTGCTTTTCCTCCTAAATCAGGATGATGAATCTTCACCTGTTTACGGTATGCGTTTTTTATAATGAGATTTAATTCATGAGAGCCAAGTTCGGTTTTCTTGATTTCCAGACAATGCAAAAATTCCATTTTTACGGTTGGAATTTTTAATAATCTGGGACGCTGCATCCTGTCGGAAATAGCATGACGTGATGCTAATTTCAGAACATGCTGCGTAGCCATATAGTTTCTATTTGTTCTCTTGGTTACCGACCACCATTCTTCGCCCAATTTATTGGTCATAATATTAAAATCTGCGGCTGGATTACTGTTTTCTTTTCGTTGGACGCTGTAACGAAATATTTCTTTCATGCCATAGGGAACAATATCAAGCACAATCACTTTATCTGAAAAGTAAAATGTCGCGTAACGAGTGTTCAGGGCAAGGAGAAAACCGCTCTTCATATTGAGTTTCTGCCTGAGATTCTGACGGCATTTTACAGAACAATATCGACGGTTATCGATGTTATTCGCACTGCCACAGGAAAGACAAAAGTTCATTTTTCCAGAGTCGGAAGAATTTATTAACATCTTTTTTTTTCAGGACATCGAACCAATTTTTTATAGATTACCCCGATACCCTGATCCCCTGCTTTTATTTCTTTGAAACACCGAGATAACCTTGGGCTAAAGCTTTATTAACGTGTAAAACGCCCTTGTTCATGTCCTTCATGGGATAATCTGCTGTGATGACAGGCAGCGCATCTGCATCCGCCTGAGTTTTCACGATTGATCCGGCTGGAACATAATGTCCGTCAGCTATTTTCACACCCATCAGAATGACGCCGGGTTCGACAACACAATTCTTCCCTACAATGGATTTAAAAATCAGCACTTGCATCCCGATAAATGTATCGTCCATAACCACCGCTGGTCCATGAATTTGAACCTGATGAGCCAGGGAGACTCTCTTTCCCACATAGACTGCATATTTCTTACCTTCCACTTCCATTTGATTTTTTTCAACCGGTTTCCCATTCAATTCCGTTTCCAGCGCGTGAATGACCACACCATCCTGAACATTGGAATCATCACCGACATGAAGCGGTTGTCCCTCATCACCGCGGACGCAAGCCGTGGGCGCCACCATGATGTTCTTGCCCAGGATAACATTGCCGATGACGGCCGCCAACGGATGTACAAACGTTCCCTCTCCTATAACCGGTTCGGATATTTTAGCGCAAAAATCTGTTTTTACATTTTTCTCAATCATTTTTTCCTCCATGTTTTTATACGTTATTCAGTATCGCCTGGCATTCGGACTGAAGTTCACCGTTCACCGTTCGCTATTTACTTTTCACATTGAATGCTTTATTTTTTCTCTCTTCAGCAGATTATGCCAGACTTTTTTTACAGTCTTTTCAGTTTTAGAAATACTTTCCCTGTTATCAATGATAATATCCGCAAGCTCTTTCTTTTTGTTGATTGGCATCTGGCTTTTCAATCGTTTTTCGGCTTCTTTCCTGCTGATATGATTGCGAGCAATCAATCGGCCGATCTGTTCCTCGGGTTCAATAACGACCAGGATCGTTAAATCAAACAGATGCTGTTTTTTACCTTCAAATAAAAGAGGAATATCCGACAGCACAATCGCGCGTTTCTCTTTTTTGCTTATTTTATCTAATTGAGAATGCCATTCCTGATAAACAAAAGGATGAACGATTTTATTAAGTTTAAAGAGTTTATTCTTATTGGCAAATACAATATTTCCCAGTTTGACCCGGTTAATTTTTTTGTCTTTCTGCAAAATTTCTTTGCCGAAATAATCCACAACTTTTTGCCACGCAGGTTTGCCGGGTTTCTGTACTTGGCGGGACAGTAAATCGAAATCTATTAAATGAGCCCCATTTTTAACAAAAAATCTCGCAACGGTTGATTTTCCGCAGGCGATTCCACCTGTCAGTCCTACATTCAACATAATTATTTCTTGTTCAGGTCATAGATGATGCGCAAACCGTCCAAGGTCAGCATGTCTTCTATCTTTTCGATTGTTTTTGTTTCCGGCGCTATGACATTCGCCAAACCTCCTGTGGCTATGACCAAAGGATTCGTTTTAATTTCCGCTTTCATTCTGGTGACAATTCCGTCAACCAATCCTGCGTAACCGAACATAATTCCCGCCTGAATTGCGCTGACCGTGTCTTTGGTAATGACGGTTTTCGGTTTGCTGAATTCAACACGGGGCAATTTTGACGCTCTTTCAAATAGGGCCTCAATGGAAATAACTATTCCCGGAGCAATGCATCCGCCCATATATTCTCCTTTGGGAGAAACATAATCAAACGTTGTCGCCGTGCCAAAATCAACGATGATAGATTCTTTACGATACTTATTATAAGCGGCAACAGCATTGACAATTCTGTCGGCACCTACTTCTTTAGGATTATCATAAAAAATGGGCATGCCTGTTTTGATCCCCGGACCGACGATCAACGGTTTTACGTTAAAATATTTAAAGCAAAGAGGCTCTAGAATATTGAGCATCGGAGGAACCACGCAGGAGATGATAATTGCCGTTACCGACTTAAATTCCTTGGCTTTCATCCTGCTGGACTGATATAAGTTATAAATCAGCACGCCGTATTCATCGACCGTATGATCTATTTCCGTCCGTATTCGCCAATCATGCAAAAGATTCTTTTCATCATAAAGTCCCAGAACGGTATTGGTATTGCCTACATCAATGACTAGAAGCATATTTTTTCACCTTATTATTGTAGCATCTCCTGCCGAGACTTTTATTTCTTTGTTGTCTTCAGAAAGCAGGATTAAAGAGCCTTCATCATCCAGGTCAACCGCCTTCCCTTTTATGCTTTCTTTCCCGAATTTAACCTGAACCATCTGACCTATCATCGTTGTCAATGCAATCCATTTTTGTTTAATGGGGCTAAATCCTTTTTGTAGTTGCTGTTTATACCATTTTTCCAGATTTTCATAGAGGCTAATTATCAACTCCTGACGGTCAATTTCTCTGCCGCTTTCCATAGCCAAGGATGTGGCAATATTCCGAATTTCTTCCGGAAATTGGTTGTATTTAATATTAACGTTAATGCCGATGCCCAGAACAATAAAATCTACCTTTCCTCCGTTCATCTTCGCCACAGAGAGAATGCCGCAGACTTTTTTATTATTAATCATTACATCATTGGGCCATTTAAGCTCTATTTGACCGGGACAGTAAATATCCAGAACTTCAGCTACAGCGACACCTGCCATGATTGGAATTCCGGAAGCGTTGAATGATTCAATTTGCGGTCTCAAAATAAGAGATGTGTATATGTTTAATCCGGGAGGAGAATGCCACGACCTCTGACATCGCCCCTTCCCAGCGATCTGACTGTCGGCAATAACAACAGTTCCCTCTGGTACGCCGGCAATGCCTAAAGAAAAGGCGTCATCATTAGTTGATATGGTTTCAGATTGACAATGAAGAGAATGACCGAAGAATTTTCCGTCAAAATTTTCTTTTAATACTTCTGAATTCCAATACATAAGATAAGAACTGTTTTGCGCTTTATTTGTTTCTCATGATTCTATGATTAACAGGCCTTGATTTTCAAAGAAATGTCCGCGGCACGAACGGAATGAGTTAGTTCTCCAACGGAAATAAAATCCACGCCGGTTGCAGCAATATCCGTTACATTCTTCAGGCTGACATTGCCGGATGCTTCAAGAAAAGCACGCCCCGCTACAAAGGATACGGCTCTTTTCATGGCTGAAACGCTCATATTATCCAGCATGATAATATCGGCGCCGCAATCGACGGCCTCACGGACTTCATCCAAATTCCGGGTTTCCACTTCGATTTTCATGGAACGCGAAAGTTTCTTTCTTTGCGCGTTTACCGCCGCTGTGATCCCGCCTGCGGCCTCGATGTGATTATCTTTGATGAGCACACCGTCGTAAAGACCGAACCGGTGATTTTGTCCTCCGCCGGTTTTGACCGCCATTTTATCCAGAACGCGCAATCCGGGAACGGTTTTGCGTGTATCGAGAATTCTGGCTTTCGTTTTACGAACCGCCCTGACATACCGGTGGGTCAGCGTGGCAATGCCGCACATCCGCTGTAAAAAATTCAGGGAAACTCTTTCAGCCATTAATATGGATGCCAGGCTTCCTGATACTTCAGCTATGATGTCGCCTCTTTTAACCTTACTTCCGTCCTTTATGAATTTTTTAACGTTGATGTTTTGATCAAGACATTTAAATGTAGCCTCAAAAATATTTATGCCAGCCAGGACGAAAACATCTTTGGCCATAGCCAGAGCGCTTCCCTTCTTTTGAGTACTGACGGTGGCATGCGTTGTAATATCGCCTGCGCCTAAATCTTCGCGAAGCGAGTTCTTGATAATTTCTGATATGATTTTTTCCATTAGGCGGACATACCTTTTAATTTCTTAAGCGCTGCCTCCAGCGTATTAAATTTCTTCTGGAACTCTTTTACTTTATCTTCTTCTTTTTGAATAATTTCCGGTGCGGCTTTGCTCATAAAGTCACGATTGACGAGTTTTTTTAAGCTCTGTTGCAGGTCCCTGGACAATTTGTTCAGTTCTTTTTCCAACCTCGTTGCCTCACTAGAAATATCCACAATCCCTGCCAGAGGAACGAAAATCTTTGTGGCGCCGATCACCGCCGTTGCAACTCCCTTGGGTTCAACAGCGTTAATTTCCACGTTCAGCGATTCCAAATTAGCTAAATTCAAGATATAGCCTTTATGCGTTTCAATCATTTTTCTATTCGTTTCATCGGCTGCGGAAATCAGCACCTTCAGCTGTTGTGAGGGCGCGATACGCATTTCACCGCGTATGTTGCGGATCGATGTAATGATATCCATAATCATTTCCATTGCCTTTTCCGCTGAGTCATTTTTCCAGTCTTCTTGAACAACGGGGAAAGGAGTGACCATAATAGAATTATGATCGCTGCCTCTCAAAACATGCCATAGTTCTTCCGTTAAAAATGGCATGAATGGATGGAGCAGCTGCAACATTTTCTGAAATACTTCATACAGAGTTTTCTGCGCCGACCGTCTTTTTGCCGGAGTAGATTTTCCATAAAACACCGGTTTGCTTAATTCAAGATACCAGTCACAGAGTTCATGCCAGATAAAGCGGTAAAGCGCGGCGGCCGCTTCATTGAAATGATATTCATCCAAACTTCGCGTTATTTCTTCAATAACTTTATATAATTTTGCCCTGATCCATTTATCCGGCAACGAATCATCCGTTTCAAGAGATGATGTTTCATCATAATCTTCCAGATTCGCGAAAGTTAACTTTGAAGCGTTCCAGATTTTATTGACAAAATATTTGTATCCTTCAATCCGTTCCGGCGAAAGACGCACATCACGTCCCTGCGCTGTGTAAGCGGCCAGTGTAAATCTAAAAGCGTCAGTGCCATATTGATCAATCATTAAAAGAGGATCGATGATATTGCCTTTCGATTTACTCATTTTTTCGCCTTTTTCGTCACGAACGAGCGCATGCAGATAAACATGTTTAAAGGGTACATCCTTCATGACGTAAATGCCCATCATCATCATACGCGCAACCCAGAAGAACAGGATATCAAAACCGGTAATTAACAGTGAAGTGGGATAAAATGTTTTTAATGCTTTCGTTTTTTCCGGCCATCCCAATGTTGAAAACGGCCAGAGCGCGGAACTGAACCAGGTATCCAGAACATCATCGTCCTGTTTGAGAGATGTGCCGCTGCAGTCGGGACACTTGTCGGGATCCGTTGTGGCCACGATGACTTTTTTACATCCCTCACAATACCAGACGGGAATGCGGTGTCCCCACCACAACTGACGTGAAATGCACCAGTCGCGGATGTTGTTCATCCAGTCGAAATAAGTGGCTTCCCACGTTTTGGGAACAATTTTTGTTTTTCCCTTCGCCACCGCAGAAATGGCCTGTTTGGCGAGAGGTTTTATTTTGATAAACCACTGTTTGGAGACCATCGGTTCGATGTCGGTCTTACAGCGGTAACACTGCCCCACATTGTGCGCGTAAGGCTCCGTGCTAACCAGGTAACCGCCCATTTCCAGATCGGCGATGACATTTTTGCGGGCTTCATAACGATCCTGTCCTTTATAAGCGCCGCCGCATTCGTTGATAATTCCCATGCCATCCATGATGGAGATGATTTCCAGATTGTGACGCTGAGCCATGGCAAAGTCATTGGGGTCCGAGCCCGGAGTAATTTTTACGGCGCCGGAGCCGAAATCCATCGTCACATAATCATCGCAAATAATGGGGATTTTTTTGTTAACTAAGGGCAGAATGACAAATTTACCGACCAGATCTCTGTAGCGAAAATCCAGGGGATTGACAGCAACCGCCGTGTCTCCCAGCATCGTCTCCGGTCGCGTAGTTGCCACAATAATATCGCCACTACCGTCAGCCAGCGGATAACGGATATTCCAGAGGAAACTCTGATCCTGTTTGAATTCCACTTCCAGATCGGAAATCGCCGTATGACAGCGCGGACACCAGTTGACGATGTAGTCGCCCTGATAGATCATGCCTTCATCGTAAAGACGCACAAAGACTTCGCGTACCGCGTGGGATAATCCTTCATCCATCGTAAAACGTTCTCTATCCCAATCGCATGAACAACCGAGTCGTTTTAACTGATTAATGATAACGCCACCGTATTGTTCCCGCCATTTCCAAACACGCGCAATGAATTTCTCACGCCCGAGCTCGTGACGAGATGTCCCCTCTTTGAGGAGTTGTTGTTCCACTACGTTTTGTGTGGCAATTCCGGCATGATCCGTTCCCGGCATCCAAAGCGTATTGTACCCTTGCATTCTTTTGAATCGAATGATAATATCCTGCAACGTATTGTTCAGGGCATGTCCCATATGCAGCATTCCCGTTACATTGGGAGGCGGAATAACGATGGAAAAAGGCGAAGCTTCGCTTTTATCCTGTGCATGAAAATAATTATTTCTTAACCAGTATTCATATAATCTTTTTTCGACATCGGCCGGCTCAAAAGCCTTGCCTAACTCTCTTTTTACCATTTGAAAATTACACTCCTTAAATCTAATACAGTATAATGCCGATACCGTTCGACTTATTACCAAATCCGCTTCACTACATTCTCGGAATTGGAGTCTAATTAAAAAAGGGCTTTACGCCCTATCTTTATATAATACTTTATATTTCAATAAGTTAATTAATTTATCTTCAACACTTCCTTAAGCTTGGCAATGATGAAGATAGCTTCAACTCCAGACAACGGTTTTAGTGGGCCAAATTCACCGGTTTTAACATTCTTTGCTTCCATAATTCCCCGCGAGGTAACGGAAATAATAGCGTTGAAATAAGGCATATCTGCAGGAACGTCTGGAAATAATGATTTTGAATTAACATACCTGCCCGCCAAATCCTTTTCTCCCGTAACCTTTATTAACACATCCTCCAGGATGATGGCGAATTCACCGCGGGAGATAATTTCTTCAGGATTAAATTTACCTTTGGGGTTATTTTCCAAACCTTTGACCCCCGTTTCCAGAACGCCTTCTATATGCGTCTGAAACGGGTGCTCCATGATATCATGAGCCCATATTTTCATGGGTGGAGGTTCAATAGGAAATGTTTCAGTGAAAACTTGTCCCGTTATTTTTTCTTCCTTAATAATTTCCGTTTCTTTCTCTTGTTCATTCTGAGCTTTAGGAACATGTTTCTCATAAAGCTCTTTTATTTTTAATTCCTCCATTAATAAGGCGGCAGTCTCCGCCCTGGTTAGTCTTTCCGTAAGAGCGATTTTTTTTCCTGTCTGACTAGTCGGATTGGCTTTTTGCACTTCTTGTAAAAAATTTATCTGATTCGTTGCATCGTCAATATGATCCGTTTTTAATTTAATAACTGTGGCAAACATTTTACGGGCCCTGTTAAACTCCAGGGCTTCTTTGTACGCCAGCCCCATATAATAATACGCAGGCGCGTATTTATAATCAATTAAAACCGCTTCATCAAATTGATTCTTTGCTGAATCAAGCCATTTAATATCCGATTTATTAGAGGTATGATAACGAATTCCGGCCACATAGACAAAAAGTTTCTCATCGTCGCTCTGAGCCTTTTTAAATCCTTCCACAAGATTATCAGAAGCCGCTGCCAACTTCCCGGTGCAAATATTGATGAGCGCCATACCCGTGTAAGCTTTGGAATATTTGGCGTCCACCTGGGTCGCCATTTTGAATGATCTTCTGGCGTCAGAATATTTTCCCAATTCAAGAAGTTTTAAGCCGGTATAGGTATGATGATCCGGTGTATCAAGCTGGCTTACCGCAATTCTTTCCTGCGTTACGCATGAAATTACAAAAACAACAACGCACAAAATACACGGGATAATCGGAGTTGTGATTTTATCACGTTTCATAACAGTCATTTCTTCCACAAACTGATTGATCTAATTATATTTAGAACAAGTTTAAGTCAAGCAATATTGCAGTCCGTTAAAAAGCATTATAAACAGACTCTCTCAACTTATAAAGGTTCCTTTTAAGTTAAATAAGTGGTTTTTCTAAAATTTTACTGACTGGAGATAACACTTTACCACTCCATCCCCTTCTTTATTAAAAACTTTTGCGCAAAATGATTACCCAGTTTTGCCGCTTTTTTTATGTCTGCCATTGCTTTTTTTAGCTGTCCAAGATTATTATAGGCAAAGCCACGGTAAAGATATGCATCTATATATATCGGGTTAAGCTTAATCGCTCTGTTATAATTTACAATAGCCTTTTTATAATCGCCAAGTTCATCATATATATTTCCACGATAGAAATAGGCCTCCATATTTTGCGGGTTTATTTTTATTGCTTTATCAAAAGCATTTAATGCTTCATCCCATTTTTTATCATCAAAAGCTTCGTAACCTGTTTTTAGCCAATCAAAATCATCGCGTCCTTCTATAACACTATTCCCTTCGACTGGTTTTTCTTTGTCATCACCGTCTTCTTCATCCTCCGCATTTTCCAATACGATCTTATGTTTAGCCAACTTTCGATATAATTTTTCATCTTCCTTTAATAACTCATCCGAGTATTTTATTTTTTTTAACTTATCATTTTGAGATAAATTCCAGCTATTTTTTAAAGGGGAATATACGATGGGTGCTTTTGAACAGCTATTCATCAAGAATAGAGCAGCTAAAATGAATAGTAATAACCCGCGGCACACTTTCATATGACCTTCTCCTTTTTTTAATGTACCATAAATATAACAAAGCGCAAAACAGGAATTTAATATTTGATTATTTTTGAGAAGGTTGTACGGATATCTAAAGATATATAAATAAAAAAAGTTATATAAAACTAATTTCCTTTGTTGCAACGGTTACGATGTAGCATCGTTCATTATTTGAACCTGTATCGGCCGGAACCAGAAAAAATCCCGGACGTCCCGGCTGATAACCGGTTGTGGTCCCGACAAGCACTTCTCCATCACGGAAAACCACTTTGATTTTTCGCCCGACCGGCGGATGTGCCGGGTCAAATTCATTGCTCTTGGAACGATTGGGATTTCCGGCGTAGTCCTTAACAAAAAACAAAGCTTTTAAATCACCGGTTTTTATTTCAACAGGCTTGGTTCCCGCTGCTGCGCTTGAATCACTCACATGAAATAAATCTTTCATCGGGGAAAAATCGGCTGTCGTGCCCTTGATCATGTTGCCGTTCGTATATCTTGCTATAACTTTGTTCATCTTTTCTTGTTTCAATTTAAGTTAAATTAATTTTATTCTATTCTTTTTTCCAACAATTATCCAACATATTTTTTATTTCACCCAGTGAATTCTGATCAAACCAGTTGATTTCTTTATCGGCGTTAAACCAGGTCATCTGACGCCGGGCGTATTGCCAGGTATCGCGCTTGATGAGATGGATTGCCTCGTTCCAACCGTATTTTTTGTTCAAAAATCCGATAACGTGTTTATAGCCCAGCGATTGCAGCGATTTCTGTTTATCGCTGTAACCCATCGCCAGAACTTTTTTAACTTCATCAAGCAATCCATGCTCGATCATTCTTTCGGTTCGTAATTCAATTCTCTGTTTCAATTCATTGCGTTCCACTTGAATACCGATTTTGTAAGTTGAGTAAGGACAGTCAGTAAAAGAATGCTTTTTTTGTTTGACGGTAATGGATTCGCCGGTTTGTTCCTGAACTTCCAGCGCACGGATGACTCGCACCGAATCATTGGGATTAATCTGCGCTGCAGCAGCGGCATCTCTTTGCAACAGCATATCATAAAGATATTTTTTACCATGCGTCTCCCGTAGCGCACGGTAATGATTTCTGATATTTTCATCCACGTCGGGCGTATCGATAATTCCCCGGAGCAGCGCCCTGACATACAACCCTGTTCCACCCACGACAAAAACCGGCTTCCCCTTCCCCGCCAATTCGGCAATAACCGTCCGTGCCTTTTCTGCAAATAAAGCCGCGTTGAATTCTTCGTCGGGATTCACAACATCAATCATGTGATGCTTGATCCCCCTGCGCTCCTCCATCGTTGGCTTGGCCGTTCCGATGTCCAGATAACGGTAAACCTGCATGGAATCGGCACTGATGATTTCTCCGCCGAATTCCAGCGCCAGATTGACAGCCAATTGCGTTTTTCCCGTAGCGGTTGGCGAGTTGATGATGACCAGCGGCAACTTTTCCATATTCATTTCTTACTTTCTTTTGAACATTCTTTCGATTTCGCTTAAGGAAAAGTTGATGGTAATGGGACGTCCATGCGGACAGGTAAGACTAAAAGGTGTTGCCTCCAACTCGTGGCACAAAGCGGCCGCTTCTTCATGGGAAAGAAATCTGTTGGCCTTGATGGCGGCCCGGCAGGCCAGTGATGCCAGGATCTTTTCTCTTCTTTCCTGCAGAGAAGGCGTTTGATTCTGCTCGTTCAATTGATCGGCAATATCGGAGATCATCTCGCCGATTTTGACCTGAGACAAAGTTGCCGGAACCGCTTTAACGGCAATCGCGTCCCGTCCGAATATCTCAATTTCCAGACCGATCTCCTGAAAGAAATCCAGATAATCAGAAAACAGAGCAATCTGCCCCGGCGTTAAATTTACAATTTCCGGCATGAGCAGTGACTGGCTGATAACCTTCTCTCCTGATGCTTTCTTTAACTTCTCCAGAATGATTCGTTCATGCGCCGCGTGCTGATCCAGCAAAACGAGGCCGCTCTCGACTTCAAAAATCAGATACGTATTGGCATATTGCCCCACATACCGCATGCCGGAAAAGGATATCTTTTCATCCGGCGATACTTTATTATCACCAACCGGATAATATTTTTTTTCCATCACCGGTCGTTTCAATAAATCATCATTGATGGCCTGCTGTAAATTCTTTCTTGAAAACATTCCAAAAGGAATGGAGGGAGATTTCTCCCGAACCGATGGCGTGGGAAAAGAAAAATCTTTTTTCTCTTTAGACTCCAGACGATAAATGAAATTGCCCTTTGATGTTTGCGCTCCGGCCAGGCTTTGCGCGATGGTTTTGGAAACTATATCAAAAACAGCGTGTGCGTCTTTAAAGCGAACTTCCAGTTTGGCCGGATGAACATTCACATCGACATCTTCCGGAGGCATTTCCAGAAACAGCGCAGCCGCGGGATAGCGGCGCGGCTCGATAATCTGCCGGTAAGATGACAAAACGGCATGAAGCACACTATTATCGCGGACAAAACGTTTATTCACAAACAAATAAACGCTTTTGGAATTAGATTTTGTATATTCCGGCCGTGATATAAATCCGGTCAGAGTCAAGTTTTCTTTTTGCGCCTCCACGGCAAGGCAATGCGCGGCAAAATCATCGCCCATCACCATTGCAATTCTCTGCGAAATATCTTTGACTTCCGGCGCGACAAATACTTCGCGGCCGTGGACCAGGACTTTAAAGCGAACTTCCGGATGCGCCAAAGCCAAACGCGTAATCGCGTCCAGACACGCGCCCTGCTCCGTGGCTTCCGTTTTCAAAAACTTTCGGCGCGCGGGAACATTGTCAAATATTTTGGCTATAGATATCTGCGTTCCTTCCGGACAACCGGTCGGAGCCATTTCTTTAATTTTACCTGCTTCCAGCGTGGCTTTTGTTCCCGATAAATCTTTTTTGCGTCTTGTCAGCAGTTCCACTAGCGCGATGGAGGCAATGCTGGGCATGGCCTCGCCACGGAAACCAAAAGAAACAACATTGAAGATATCATCAAATTTATCAATCTTGCTGGTGGCGTGTCTTTCAAAAACCAGCGGCACGTCGTCGTGCTCAATTCCCGCACCGTTATCAATCACCTTGATGGAATGACAACCGCCCTTCTCCAATTCCACCCTGATATCAGTCGCTCCGGCATCGATGGAATTTTCCACCAGTTCCTTGACGATGGATGCCGGCCGTTCCACCACTTCCCCGGCGGCTATTTTATTGGCAATTTCTGAAGATAAAACTACAATGCGTTTGGACAAATTATTTCTCCTGAGCAACTTGGACGCAGTATTAGTACAATAAATCAAAATCTGCAACCATGATTAAAGTACTTCTTCATTTAAAAAATAAATTGTACCAAATAATTCGACATATTGAGCAGAACTCTTGAATTTATTCCTTTCTTGTGTCAAGAAGTAACCCGTTAATGATCCCTATGAAAAATATAATTCAAAGAGAGTTGTAGATGGAAAAGTTTTTTGATCCAAAATCTGTTGTTGTCGTCGGCGCTTCCAATTCCCCCTTCAACCTCGGGGCCACAATCTGTAATATGCTTAAGGATTATCTTCAATATCCCGGGGCTGTTTACGCGGTGAATTCAAAAGGGGAAACGGTCAATGGCTACCCGGGTTATTCTTCAATACTTGATCTTCCCGAAACACCCGATCTGGCGGTCATCATCGTGGCGGCGAAAAACGTTCCCGGCATTATCAGTGAATGCGCCGCCAAAGGAATCAAGCGCGTGATCATTGAAAGCGCCGGTTTTTCCGAAGGCGGCCACAAAGGCCAGGCCATGCAACGCGAGATCGACGATATCGCCAGAGCCAACGGCATCCGCATCATGGGGCCGAATTGCCTGGGAACACTGGATACCCGTAAAAAATTCTGCTGTTTCTATGGCGTGAATCCCAGCTTAGTCGAAATGGGTCGGATTTTTGAGGCTCCGGGAAATATTTCCTATATCATCCAGAGCGGCGGCATCGTTGTCCTGGTCATTGAGTCTTTCTTTTACGACCTCGTCGGCGTGAACAAGGTTGTCAGCATCGGCAACAAGTGCGATGTGGATGAGGCGGACCTGATTGATTACTTTCAAACAGACGAGACGGAAGTCATCGGCATGTATCTGGAAAATGTGGCTAACGGCCGCAAGCTGATGGAGGCCGCCAGAAAGTCGCGAAAACCGGTTTTGATTTACAAGGTGGGCCGCACACAGGAAGGCGCCATGGCCGCTATGTCTCACACGGCCGGGATGGCTAATAATGATAAAATCTTCGAGAGCGCCTGCAAACAGTCTGGAATCATCCGTCTCCAATCCATTGATGAACTCCATTCCATGCCCAAGATGCTCACGGAAATGCCCCTCCTGAAAGGCAGGCGGATTGCCATGTTCACCAACTCCGGGGCTTTCGGCAGCATCAGCGCCGACCTGCTGGTGGGAGCGGATTTAGAGGTGGTGCGCCTAAGCCCGCAGACACAGGAAAAATTGAAAAAAGCGGGACAGGTTTTCAATATCAAAAACCCTGTCGATATCGGTCCCGCGCCACCGCAGACCTATCTCGATATTTACGAAATCCTTCTTTCCGCTGACGAGGTGGATGGGATTTTGCCACTCCTGAGTGTCTGGCAAACGTTTGTGATTGATACGCTTCTGGAGCTTATGAAAATGTGCAAGCATTACGGAAAACCCGCGGCCATCTATACGCCAAACGCCATAGCCAAGTCCATTGCCATTCGCGCCAAGCACCGTATCCCGATATTTGAAACGGCAGAGCAGGCCGTGCGGGCATTATCCGTTTCCAATTACTATTATGAATCACTGCGGAAAAGGAATTTTATCCCGGTAGAGACGGGAGTGGAAAAAGAGAAATCTCATGCGTAGAGAAATGATAAGTGTATATATTTTATGGCATAAAACAATTTTGTGCTTGCATATTTATACGCCACAAATTATAGATTAAACCACATTCAACATAGTTTGAAATTCCCGGGAGGTTCAGAGATGAATGTAAAAGGCATTATTTTTAATACAGGAAAATCTACCATCATTGCGGTTTTCGGAGCGGAAGCATGGGATGCTTTTGCAGTCAAACTGGCGGCAAAAGACAAATTCTTCGGCAATATGATCATGACCATCACTCCGGTTCCGATCGATAAATTCATTTTCTTTCTTGATGAACTGGTAAAGGAATTTTTCAATAATGATTATATGCAGTATACAACCTTCGGCAAAGTGGCTGCAAAATTCGCCCTGTCGCCGGAAGGTCATTACAAATCCTACATGCTCACAACGGACATCAAGCAATTCGTCGAAACGGTCATGCCGAAATTCTATTCTACCTACTTTGATGAAGGGACGGTTGAAGCGCGCCTGGAAAATAATATTGTCCATCTCAAACTGACCGGACTACCCATCAAACATAATTATTTCGAATTTCTGATAATGGGCTACTTTCAGAAGTCGCTTAAAATATTCGGGAAAAAAGTTGTGGCCAACCGGATCAAGAGCATGTCCGCGGGTGATGATTATGTTTCTTATACCTTTGAGATAAAAGAATCCTGATCAACATCAGAAGGAATACAATATAACTAAAAACCTGGGATGGCCGGGTTTTATAATCATTTTCAGGATTGGTTTAAATTACCTCACAGCCTGCTTTCTCTCCAAAATACCCTTTGACAAACATAACCCGCATTTCTATAATCCAAACAAAGGGAACATTTTCTTATCAAACAAAATCAAGAAGTTAAGTTTATTAGCGAATTGGAATAGCCAGATGGGTATAAAGTCAAAATTTTTGAGATTGATGGAATTTTTGCTGATATCCATTTATTCTTTTCTTTTTTTTTCACATATATGGTCATTTTCGTACCTCTTGATTTTTCAAGACAGAGATCTCGATCGTGCAAGGCAACTGGCCCAGGGAAGTCTAATTTTCTTCGGTCCGGAAGTCCTCGGAGGCGGTAATCTTCCCGGTGGTTTTTATTACTTTCTTTTATCAATTCCCTATTTTTTAGGACTGGACTGGTCGGCCTGCTGGCAATTGATGATTATTCTTCTTTCCGCGGGTATCGGTCTGGCCTGGATATTTATTGTTTCTGTATCCGGATATTACAGCGCTGGTATTTTTATCGTTCTGATTTTTAATTCCGCAGCCTTGATGATAGTGGAAGGTCTTTTCCTTAATCCCAGTTTTCTCCCCTTCTTTACGATCTGTTCGATTATCGGAATTTGTCTGACGTTTTCCAACATACCTGTATCTAAAAATAGATATTGGATAGCAACCTGTTTTCTGATGGGGCTTTCCATCCAAATCCATTTTAATGCGTTTTTTATCCTATTATCCGGCATATTTCTTCAACTGATTGCAAACAAAGTTAAAATCACACCGTTGAAGAAACGTAATTTTTTTATGGGCCTTGTTGTATTTGCCCTGACCCTTTTTCCTTATTACCTATCCAATATTCTGAGCCGGTTCGGATTGATCGTTGGTCAACAAGCACCTTTCAGCAGCGGACAGTACTTGAATGCACCGCCGTTTCTTTTGCGCCGACTTTTTGACGGATTATCCGGCCTGAGTTTGGAATCCATGTTCCGCATGCTGATGTTTCAACTTCAGCCGGAAGTATTGCTTTGTCTTTGCATCTTGCCGTTGGGTTACTGGATTTTCAGGCGCTTTTCAAAACAATATTCCAACAACCGGGAGACCGGCTATCCTGAACTCTTTAAAATACTCCTTATCATCGGAGCTTTTAATGCAGTTCCTCAATTGTTTTTTTTCAGTATTAGTAACTTCACGACTGTTTATTATACAATCAATATTATTTTTGTAATGGCTTTTATCGCTGGCGCTATCCCTGTCCAATCAAATGAAGGAAACACACGAATATATTATTATCTGACCGCCGCCTGTCTCCTGATCATTGCTCTTTTTAAATTCTTGAAAGCGCCTGAATTTAATCTCAAGGCTATGTTTGAAATCAACATGTTTTATTATATTTTTATTTTTACGATATTCATCCTTGTCATGGCACTTAGAAAGGTTCATTATGCAACCATCGCGCTGGTTATTTTTATGCTGCTCCTTCCCAATATCTCTTTGAAATATAATTTAAGTCTGGCGGAATCGTCAAAATTATATCCCATCACTCCGAAGCTTGAGGAGATCAAAAATCTGTCCCGATATATCATCAATGAAACCTGCTGGAATTTTTCGACAGCCAGAAAAAAAATTATGAGAATGAATATTTTCAGTGAAGTCGGACTTAGGGAAATTTATAACGAGGAATCCAAAAAGACATTATGCGGCAACAGCGGCAGAAATCCGGACGGATATGTTATTTCATCCGTGGAAAGCACTGAAGACCAGAAGCATGCGGCAGCATTTCCCAATGAATGGCTTCTGTCAAAAAAACCAGACCATGTTATTCATCAATACATGATGAATCATAACCTGAGAGTGGGCAAACCTTTTTTCTTCGGCAATACGGCTTTGCTGGAATATGATCTAAAAAATCCCGAAACGGGAGCGTCTTTATCAATTCAGAACATCGGTTATGCCTATGAAATAATTGAATTCGACAAATATTTTATTCAATATCCTCCCGGAGTTTCTCAAATCAGCAAAGAAAAATATTTCATTCGCTGGGATAATTGTCCTGAAGATGAAGGCAGCTGTTCAGTAGCTTATTTCATCGATCTGGAAGGTATTTCTTTCATGAACAATACAGTAAAGGTTTCCATTATCGGACAATCCCTTTCTTCACCCAGTAAATGTGTCATGCCGCACTGGTCGGAAGTTCTTTTTTCACCCTACATCACATTTGAATGCGACGGGAAAAGATATAAAAGAGAACTTGTAAATCAATTGGGAGGCTTTTTAAAAAATATAGGAAACAGCAATCTCATATCAGCGCCATTTGAAACACATATCGCAACGTCCTGTAAAGTCAGCACATCTAAAATATCTATTGGATGGGATAAGCTGATCCTTTCATCATTTTCAAGCGGAGTAAAAGTAATTCCCGACAAACCCATAACGATTAACAAGTAAGATAAATTTACCTATGAACACATCTGCTGATAAAAGCCTCAATAAGATTGAATTCTGGGACAGAAAAATCATTGATTGGGACAACGCAAGATACTCAAATCATTTTCTTTCAATGATGACGGGTTCTGTGAATAACAGGATGCTTATGGCTTTTAATCTGCTCAATAAATTCTCCCGGGATAAGCTTGTCGTGGAAGCCGGATGTGGAACAGCCAGAATGATGCCTCTTTTGCTGAAATCAGGCGCAAAAAAATACATGGGGATAGACTTCTCGGCGCGTGCGGTTGAGGCCGCCAGAGACAGGGCGAAAGAACAGGGCGTATGGGCAAAAGTGGATTTAATATGTGAAGATATAATAAATCTGAAAACGATTAAAACGGATTTGTTTTTTTCTTTGGGCCTGCTTGACTGGTTGACGGACGATGAAATGTATTCATTACTAAAAAATGTTGAAACGAAATATTATCTTCATGCTTTTTCCGAAAATAAAATGAACATCCAGCATTTCACCCATCGTCTCTATGTGTATCTTAAATATGGATACAAGAATCAAAAATATGTTCCGCATTATTACACGAGAGAACATGTTTCCTCCTTATTTTCTCGTTGCGGATTGGAAACACCTGAATATTTTACAAATCGTAAAATGAGTTTCAGCTGTTTCGCTCACAATCTCCCGGGAAGTTTTGATGAATCATAATGTAAAAACATATTTTGACAGCATTGCAGAACATTATCTCCATAATTCAAAAAAAGGATTGTGGGGATGGCTCAAGAAAAGAGAGGCTCAGGCTGTTGTCAGTTTAATAGACAGTCCGGTTAATGTCTTGGACCTGGGTTGCGGCTCGGGTTATCATGCCTATTTAGTCAAGGAACGTTTTGACTGTCATATAACATGTGTCGATGTTTCAATAAAAATGCTTGATCAATTGGACAGCAGAATTCAGGATAAATTTTGTGCCAATGCTGAAGAATTCATTGCGGACAGAAAATTTGATTTGATTCTTTTTCTTGGCGTGCTCGAGTTCTGCACCAATCCGGAAAAAGTATTTGAAAATGTCTCTAAAATGCTTTCCCCAAAAGGGATATTTCTAATTCTGTTACCTGCAAAAAACTTTATGGGGTTGTTATATAAAATCTTTCATAAAGCGCATGGAGTGAATGTGACATTATATGATATGCAAGAAATTGAAATGTATGCTTTAAAATCCGGATTGATTATACAGAAATTCAAAACCATTGCATTATTGTCAACTGTCGTCGGATTTATAAGCGGGAAGAATGATAATGGGAAAAAATAAAAGGATATTGTTCATCGTCAACGGATTGGGGATGGGCAACTCCACACGATGCCATGCAATTATTGAAAACCTTCACCATAGGGGTTATGCTATTGATGTTATCACTTCCGGCAATGGCATGGATTATTTCAGACACCATATTTCTTCTATCAGCGATTTGATTGAATTTAAATCACTGTTTTATACAAAATTTAAAGGGAAACTCAGCATTGGGGGAACGATTTTATCAATTCCTGTTCTTGCGTTTCTTTATATTCAAAATATATGCGTCCTTTACAAAACCTTTAAAAATAAGTCCTATGATGCCGTTGTTATCGACTCCGACTACACCATTTTACTGTTAAGGATAATTTTCAACATCCCTGTATTTGCCATTAATAATGCTGATGTTGTTGTTCGTGAGATGAAAAAATTGGATAAGATTCCCCGGAAGATATTGATGCAATTTATGGTGGAAAAGATGGATTACTGGTTTCATCGCGTGTTTGTTGATTTTGTCTTAAGTCCAACCATTCTTGAATGGAATAGTCACTCCCATGCTAATATACATCACTTTCCGCCGTTTATACGAAGCGGCCTGACAGTTACAACCGGCACAAAAAAAGTCCATAATATTCTTATCATGCTTTCAGGATCACAGTTTTCCACTGATGTGAGATTTATCGAAAACAAACCTTACTTCCCTAATATGACTATTAACGTGATGGGACGTAATGGTTCATCAACCAGAGAATTGCAATATCTTGGCAAATTGTATGATAATAAATCTTACCTGAATATGGCGGATATTCTTATTATCAATGCCGGATTTAGCGCCGTCAGTGAAGCCGTCCTGCTTAGAAAACCGTGTGTGATCATTCCGATTGATCATCACGCCGAACAACACGTCAATGCGCGTATAATGGAGCAAGAAGGATACGCGTTGGTCGCAAATATCGATAATGTCTGGCAAAAGACGACTGAATTAATAACCAATTATCATCAGGTTCAACAGGCCCTGGATAGAAAGGCTCTGCCATTAAATGGACATTGGCTGGCCGCTGATATGATTGATGAAAAAATTAATTCCATGCAGGAAAAATCCAAATGATTATTTGCGCTGACGATTATGGCATATCTGATTCAGTGGATGATGCCGTTCTTGAATTGATTCAGAACAATCGTTTAACGGCAAGCAGTTGTATTGTAAACTGTAAAAATGTAAAAAGCTCCATTCCTAGACTTAAGGAATATATAAATAAGATTGACATTGGAATTCATTTGTCTCTGACGGAAGGGAAACCGCTCAGTAACCAGAAGGCAGACGGCGGCCTGGTTGACCATAATGGCCGTTTAAACAGTTTCTGGAACTTAACCGCAAAGGCCTATTCAAAGAGCATTCAATCAACATCAGCCTATCATGAAATCCGCACGCAGCTTGAAGTATTTTCCGACCTTTTGGGGATGATGCCCGATTTTATTGACGGGCATCAACATGTTCAGCAGTTACCGGTGATCAGGGAAGCTATGGTCAATGTAATCAACGATATGAATTTTTCTCCGTATATAAGAATTGCTTCTCTTCCGGGAGACTGGATGATGTCTGAATTGTTCCGTTTTTCACCAAAATTGACATTCAATAACATGATGATAAATTATCCGGGGAGAAAAGCAGGAAAATTGTTTATGAAGAATGGGTTTCACTGCAACAGATATCTATTGGGTTATTATCACAGAAAATGTGAAGCAACGTTTTCAGAAATAGTCGGACTATATACAAACATAAATCCCATTGATAAAGACATCTTTTTTTGTCATCCCGGCTATGAAGAGAAGCATCGTGTCGATTGCTTCCGGTTTCTCCTGTCCGGTGAATTCAGCAGAATTTGTTCTGAAAGGGGTATTGCGCTGAACAGATTTTCGTCAATGGGAACTGTTTGACTATCTAATTTTTGAAGGTTGCCAATATTCCATTCAAGGAATTCATTACCGCTTTTGCAATAAGCTGATGTCCTTTTTCGTTGGGATACCGGGAATCCGAAAGGACTAGATCATCGTTCCTCAAATTATATGTCTGAAGATAACCCGCCCAGTAGCTGTGTATCGGTATTAATTTACAGTCGAGATCTGTAGCAACAATTCTTAAAGACCCGTAAAATATATTAACGGCATCCATATCATAAGAATTGGTAAAAGTGTGGGATGTAACCAGACAGATGAACGGATCAAAATCAAGACGAGCTGCTCGAATCATTTGCACCAGATTTTCCTGAAATTCAGAGCGATAAACATATTGAAAGGCATCATCAATGCCGAAATGAATCAGAAGGATATCGGGCTTAAACTCGGCAATATCTGCGTTAAATGTTCTGATACCGTCGAAAGATGTTTCCAGATGTCTTGATCGATTCATGACATCAATACCTCGGGGCAGAAGTAATTCCTTCAAAATATCGACATAACTTTTGCTGACACCATGACCGGCAGAAATGCTTCCACCGCGTATAAGCAGTTTCGGAGGAATGGCCATGATTTATCCGGATTATTTCTCAATTTGTTGTTTGAATGACTTTATTCTGCTGTCCATTCTTTTTCCCATTTGAGCTGATCATTTTCACTTGTCAGCCTTTTACCCTTGAGAAAAAAATCAGAAAGATCGGTATGCTTAATCAAGTACTCTTTATCTAAATCTTCCAGAAGTTCTTTGATGGTATAGAAGCATTCGATATAACAATTTGCCTGTGCATTGGATAATTTAGCCCCCCACGCATACTCTATTATTTCTTTAGTAATATAACCAA
Organism: Syntrophaceae bacterium UBA6255; assembly: GCA_002441205.1. Taxonomy (GTDB): domain Bacteria; phylum Desulfobacterota; class Syntrophia; order Syntrophales; family Smithellaceae; genus Smithella. The sequence goes on from DJVN01000277.1 coordinate 36,054, forward strand.
ATTTAATAATTTCCTGCTTGGTAAGATTAACTTTCATAACGTATCCCCCGTAAAAGCCAATATATTCAAAAGTTCACCCGATTCATTTGTACGTCTGAATTATTCGACAAAAAGGGAGGTAAAAATAACCTCTTATTTTTTATATAGCACAAAACGATAAAATGGAGAAATAAGAATATGAAGCACGCCTCTCAGGCGAATTAATCTGAGGACAAACATGTCAGTACGATACGTGCTGATCTATTTTTCAAGTACAACATTATAATAACCGTGTGCTTTATGATGCATTGTAAACGGCATCAACATGACGGCGATACAATTTGGTGTAGTATAGCCAGGACATATTTTAAGAAAAATATTCGTCAAGAACGGCATTTCGAAATATTTTCTGGCCAATAATTGCAATCTGCCAAGATTAGGCATGATCGCATTCGATAAGTTTTTTTTAAATTTTAATTTAAATCCCTCTTGATAAGCCATATCCATCCAAACGTCTATCTTTTCAAAGTGGTTAACAGCAAGCGCTTTCTCCGTCATTATTGATGCTTGAACAAGATTATCAGGCAGGCTATCAAAATCCTTTTCCCTGAATCCATCATAAACGACAAATTGCCCTCCTTTTTTCAGAACCCTGAAAACTTCAGATAAAACCTTGCGCGAATCCTGGGCATGGCATATTGCTTCCAAATCGAAAATCAAATCGAATGAAGCAGCCGCATAATTTAATTGATGAAAGTCTCCATAAGTAAAATTCAGATTTTTAATATGACGGGATTTTCTGTTAGCGATTTTCAAATGTTCATCTGTGATATCGATTCCTGAAAATTGTGTTTCAGGCAATTTATTTGCCAAATAAATCGAATTAAATCCCTTGCCAGCACCTAATTCCAGTACATTTTTAACTGTCGATACATTGATCAGCCGGATAATTTCATTAAGTTGGGTATAAAAACCTTCTTTATCAAAGGTACCATTGTAATTTAACGCCATATGAACGGCCCCCCGATAAGAATGAATGTACTTATAAATTATACTGCTGTGTCGATAATAACTTACAATATTATCATGCTTAATGTTTTTATCAAGTATTTCCAGCGCTGGAAATACTTGATAAATTTTCCGCAAATACGTATCCAGCTCATTTAAATTAACAACTATCTCTTTGTTCATGGCGCAATCATTTAAAGAAAATTTATCCAGTTCTTTGAATTAATAAATTATTTGACAACATTTTCTTTAACCAATTCACATATTTCTTCTTCCGAATAACCGAGTTTGTGCATAATGTCTTTTGTGTGCATACCCGGGATGGAAGGTGGCGGATCTTGTTTTGTGGTAAATTCGGAAAAATTTACAGGAAATGCCCTGAGTTTCATTTTCCCTTCAATGGCATGATCCATTTCAAAAAAAGATTTGCGATGAACAATCTGGGGGTCAGCATAGCTTTCCTCAATATTATAAACAGGGCCGCAGGGGATATCGGCATCGTTGAGAATTTTTATCCACTCATCAAGATTCATCGTCATAAATGAATTTTGAAGACGGGCGGTAATTTCCTCCCGCCGGGCAATTCTGTTGAATAAATCCAATACCGCAAGATCCCCCATTTCAATAACAGAACAGAGGTTCTTCCAGAAATGTTCCTCGTGCACTATGCCCAGTGTTAAAAATTTATCATCCCTGGTCTTAAAAATTCCATAATGAGGAATATAAAGAGATTCGTTTCCTTTCTTATCCAGAAAACCGGCGGAGATGGAAGCACCCATCAAAGAAAACACAGCGGCGGTCATGGATACATCCATGTATTGTCCGATGCCTGTTTTATCTCTTTGTATGAGAGCAGCAAGTATCGATACCGCGGCATACATACTTCCGGCTAGATCTGCAAGCGGTATGGCCGGCATTTTGGAGTATTCATTTAAGTCACCTTCGAGACTTAAAATACCGGAATAACCAAGATAGTTAATATCATGACCCGGCTTTCCTCGATAGGGACCTTCTTGTCCATATCCGGTTATTGAACAATATAATATATGGGAGTTGATTTTTCTGATCACAGGGTAATCAATGTTCAGTTTCTTACATACTCCCGGCCGGAAACCTTCAATAATGACATCGGCCTTTTCAGCCATCTGATAAAATATCTTTTTTGCTTTGGATGACTTCAGGTTGAGACAAATACTTTTCTTGTTGCGATTAACATTATTAAAAAGATCAGGTAAAAGCCGTGTCTGATCGCCTACATTATCGGTCGTTTCAATCTTAATAACCTCAGCGCCTAAATCGGCCAGAAGCATTGAACAATACGGCCCGGGTACTTGAGTTGATAAATCCAGAATTTTTATATCTTCGAGTGAACATCGTTTTTTTCTTCCTTGGTTTCTATTTGACTGCATGTATCAATGCCCAATTTTATCTCTAATCAAATACGACGGTGATATCGACAATATTTCAATATATTTTCTATTGACAAAGAACCGCGTTCACTTCTTTTTATTTGCGGACGATTTTTTTACATTGGGGGAAAATTTTTGTATACGCCAGATGTTTTCATCAACGTATTTTTTAAATTCTTCACAACCTTTCTTATAAGTGGCGGCAAATTCTTCCATGGTCTTTTTTAAATCCGGAGGTATCCAGTTTATCTGATTCAAGTATGAATTGAACATTCTCTCTGCCTGTTCCTGAAACATATCTATGGTGTCACTTTTAAATAATTTGTGCATCTTGACATATCCTTCATCCACGGCCTTTTTGAAATCTTTAATTCCCTTTTTGTAGGTATCGCTCCATTGATCTATCATTTTTCTACTTTCATCATTTATTCCTGGCGTCTTATCAGCAAAAGTCTTCAAAAGTTTCTCCGACTGTCCCTGAACCATGGTCATCATTGAAAAACAATTTTCAAATGTCGTTTTATGAAAATCAATCATTTGCTTAATTATTTCTTTATTATCCATCGCTATCTCCTTTATATCATAATATAATTATTGATAACTTGCCTTTCATATTACTATCAAGCACGCAATTGTCAAGGCTAAGTTTGATATTT